>JBKPIZ010000284.1:0-8887 GCA_046730495.1 Pseudomonadota bacterium | reverse complement strand
CTCCAGGGGAGAGTAAGTGACCATTCTCGCGGCTTGCTCATTTTCTAACGCGCAAACGTGAAGCTCGGATTCGGATATTCTCTCCCTGCAGGCGCAGATGCGAGGACGAGGCCATTCTATGAAAGACGTCGCTGTTGTCGCCTATTGCCGGACCGGCATCGCCAAAGCGGGCCGCGGCGCCCTCAACCAAACCCACGGCATTCCGATGGCCGCGTACGTCCTGCGCAACGTCGTCCAGCGCGCCGGCATTGACGCTGCCGAAGTCGAAGATGTCGTTCTCGGCTGCGGATTGCCGGAAGGTGCGACCGGCCACAACATCGCCCGCAACGCGGCGCTCGAAGCCGGTTTCGGCATCGCGGTGCCGGGCGTGACGATCAATCGCTACTGCGGCTCCGGCCTGACTGCCGCCTCGATCGCCGCTAACCGCATCGCCTGCGGCGAAGCCAATATCGTTGTCGCCGGCGGTGTCGAAAGCATCAGCCTGGTGCAGTTCAATCTTAATCTCAACGGCTTTGTTTATGAGCCGCTGGAAAAGCGGATGCCGGCGGTGTGGTGGACGATGAACCAGACCGCCGATTTCGTCGCCAAAAAATACAACATCACGCGCGAAGCGCTCGATACTTACGTCGTCGAAAGCCAGAAGCGGGTCGCCGCGGCAACCGCGGCGGGAAAATACGCCGCTGAGATCGTGGCCTTTAAGACCACGATGAAGGTGACCGACAAGGCGACCAAGCAAAGCCACTCGCAGGAGGTCACGCTCGATCGCGACGAAGGACCACGCCCCGACACCACCTTCGCTGGCCTTGCCGCGCTCAAGCCGGTCTATCCCGGCGGCACCACGACGGCCGGCAACGCCTCGCAATTGTCGGACGGCGCCGCCGCGGTCGTCATGATGGACGCCGATCTCGCCGCGCGGCGCAACTTGCCGATTCTCGGCTTGTTCCGCGGCATGCAGCTCGCCGCCGTCGCACCCGAGGAAATGAGCATCGCGATCACGCCGGCGATCCGCAAATTGATGAAATATCACCAGCTCAACAATAGCGACGTCGATTTGTGGGAATTGCACGAGGCCTATGCGGTGACGACGCTCTACAATCAGGCGCAGCTGGAAACGCCGTGGGAAACCACTAACGTCATCGGCGGCGCGATTGCGCTCGGCCACCCCTACGGCATGTCCGGCATCCGCTATCTCGGCCAGACGCTCATGGAGCTCGGCCGGCGCGACGCCCATCGCGCCGTGATCGGCGTGTGTACGGCCGGCGGCATGGCGACCGCCGCCTATCTTGAACGCTGAGATGTCCGCGCCGAGCGCGGGATACTTTTCCCGGCGCACTATTCTTGGAGAGGTCTATGGCGCATGCGAGGGCTACAATCGGCACGGCGAATTATGCGGTCGCAATCACCGCCGGGCATCATCAGCTCAATGCCGACGAAGGTCCCGCCCTCGGCGGCAAAGATACCGGGCCCGCGCCATTCGACATCCTGTGCTCGGCGCTCGGCGCCTGCACCGCGATCACGCTGCGCATGTATGCTGAACGCAAAGCTTGGCCGTTGCGCGGCGTGCAAGTCGACGTGCGTTTTTCCGGCACCGGCAAGGAGGGCGCGATCGCGCGCGTCTTGAGTTTTGACGGCGAGTTGAGCCAAGAGCAGCGCGCGCGGCTTGCCGACATTGCCGAGCGCACGCCGGTAACGCTGACCCTGAAGAGTGCAATCGCGATCACGACGACGGTCGACTGACCGCGGTACCTCAACGATCAAGGATCAAATGGAGTTAAGATTTAGCGCCCACCCCTTAACGGCGCCGGCTGCTCGTCGAGCATGGCCGGGATCGCCGCCCGCGTCGCCGCGACATCGAGGCCGTGCGCCTCGACCAGATCGCGGCAATCGGCGCGGATCGCGTCGGCATCCTGCATCATCTTTAGCCGCTTGAAATGGTCGTCGCGAGAGAGCCCCATGCTCAAGCCGACGATCTCGTACATATTCATGATGCGGAACGGCCAGTCGCGCTCATGGGCGCACAATTCGCGATGATCGGAATGATAGACCGCGACCAGCGCATCGACGTCGGCGGCCGCCGCCGCCTCCAATTCCTGTTCCTGCAATTGCCGGCGATAGGCCGGCAGCACGCGGATGCTGTTGGCCTGCAACCCGACCGCCGGCTGGTGCAGGTCGACGATCTCGATGCCGGGCACGGCGCGCAAGACGTCTTGCGCCGCCTCGACGACGCCGGCGATCCCGGGATGACGATGCAGCGCGATCCGCATCGGCACGCGCTCGCGCAGAAGCGGCCGTAACCGATCGAGATTCTTGCGGATGAACAGCGTGAACGGCGTCATTTCGAACGGCTTGGCGCCGCGCGTTTTCTCGATGGTCGGCAGCGTCGTCTCGGCGAATTGCACCTGGCACGACGGACACCAGGACAGCACCTGTCCGGTCTTGCTGTGAGCGAGCTTGTCCAGCGTACCTTCGGCGACGCGACCGGAAGTGGCGACATCGCCGGCGCGCATCTGCACGATGCCGCAGCAATGGGTCGGGCCGCCCATCACCTCATAGGTGACGCCGAGGGCGTCCATAATGTCGAGCGCAAGTAGCGCGATGTGCGGCGTCTTGAGCACGTTGCAGCCGGTGTAAAAAACGAAATCCGGCGGTTCTTCGTGTGAAGGGCTCTTTTTCGACCCCTGCCCCAGCCTTTCCAGCAGCGCATCATCGAGCTGGATGCGGGAGAGCTGCGTGACCTCGCGCGCCACTCTGCGGAAACCGTCGACGCCGTTCTTGCGCTGCACGGCCGGCTCGGCCAAGCGCGCCATCTTCACCCGCGCCATGTGCAACAGAAAGCGCGGATTGACGCCATAGTCGCAGGCTTTGATGCATTCGCCGGAGAGGATGCAGGCATTGGCCCATTTGCGCGCGGCCTCATTGCCGCGGCCGGTTCGGACAATATCGACAACGCCGCCGATGACCGCGGCCGGATTTCTTAGTTCCTCGGCGCTTAGTCCTCCAGGCTCGGTGACCGGGCAAACCTCGACGCATTTGCCGCAGCGCGTGCACGCATCCGCCATCGTCTGCGCGCGGGCATCCAAGGCGGCTTCGAACGTCTGCACCGTCGAATCGGCTGCGCTAGGCGAAGTGCTTTCCGAGCTGGGTTGCATCATGTCTGCAATGCGGCTGCGGGAATCCCCGCTCCTACGCCTCTACCGCCAAAGTAACGCTGCGCCGCGCCGGATTGAAGCCCCCGCGGCGCCGTTGTAAGACCGGTTGTTTCCTGCCAACGGCCCGTTCGCGGGCATATCTCTGGAAATCGCGGTCCAAATCGTCGTTACACGCGAGGCAAATGGGTGAATTCTGATGGGTGAATTCGGAATCGGCCAAGCCGTCCCGCGCTTCGAAGACCCGCGGCTGGTCAAAGGCCATGGCCGCTATGTCGCCGACATGGTGTTTCCCGGAATGGCGTTCGGCTATGTGCTGCGCTCGCCGCATGCCCATGCGCGCATCCGCACCATCGATACGTCGAAAGCCAAGGCTGCGCCCGGCGTTCTCGCGATCTTGACCAGCGTCGATTACAGGGCGGCCGGTTTTGGCGATCTACCGGTGCCCGGCAGGCTCAAGCGCCGCAACGGCGCGCCCGGCTATCAGCCGCGTTACCCGGCTTTGGTCGAAGACCGGGTGCGAATGATCGGCGACTATGTCGCCTTCGTCGTTGCAGAAAATTACTACCAGGCGATCGACGCCGCCGAACTGATCGACGTCGATTACGAGCCACTGGCCGCGACCGCTTCGACCGCCGACGCGACCAAACCCGGCGCGCCGCTCGTCTGGGACGATTGCCCCGACAATATCGGCTTCGTGCATATCGACGGCAACAAAGAGGCGACCGACGCCGCATTTGCGCGCGCCGCACATGTGGTCAAACGCCGCTTCGTCATCAACCGCGTCACTGCGGCGACGATGGAGCCCCGCGGCTGTATCGGCATGTTCGAGCCGATCGAAGGCCGCTACACGATCTATACAACCCTGCAGCGGACCAACGTGTTTCAGACCGAATTATCGCAATTCGTTCTGAAAGTCCCCGACAGCAAGATTCGCGTCGTCTGCGGCGATATCGGCGGCAGCTTCGGCATGAAATCAGCCGTCTACAACGAGGTGGCGCTGGTGCTGTGCGCGGCCAAGCTCACCGGTCGGCCGGTGAAATGGGTGGCGACGCGCTCAGAATCCTTTTTGTGCGATGCGCAAGGACGCGACAACGTCACCGAAGCGGAGCTTGCGCTCGACAAGGACGGCAACTTTCTCGGCTTCCGCGCCAGAGTCAGTGCGGCGATCGGCGCCTATTTGCAAACCGGCATGCAGGCATTCACAGGCAATCTCGGCACGCTCGCCGGCGTCTATCGCACGCCGGCTTCGCACATCGAGGCCACCGCGGTATTCACGCATACCCAGCCGGTGCGGCCCTACCGCGGTAACGGCCGTCCGGAATCCGGTTACGTGATCGAGCGCATGGTCGATCTCGCCGCCGACGAGCTCGGTATCGATCCGGCGGAATTGCGCCGGCGCAACACCATTCCGCCGAGCGCGATGCCGTTCAAAACCAGCGTTACCTTCACCTATGACTGCGGCGAGTTCGAAAAGAACATGGATCTGGCGCTCGCAGCCGCCGACCGCAAAGGCTTCGAGGCCCGCCGCGCCCGTGCCCGCAAGAACGGCAAGCTGCGCGGGTTTGGTTTTTCCAACACCATCGAACGGTCGGCGCCGGCCGGGCTCGAGGGCGCTGAGATCAGGTTCGACCGTACCGGCTCGGTCTCGATGTTTTCCGGCAGCATCAATCAAGGCCAGGGCCACGAGACCGCGTTCAAACAGATCGTCTGCGACCGGCTCGGTCTCGATCCGAATGAAGTGACTTACATCCAGGGCGACACCGATCAGGTATTTTTCGCCGAGGGCACCGGTGGCTCGCGCTCAGCGGCGTTTTCCGGCTCCGCCTTCACGCTCGCCGCCGACAAGGTCGAGGCCAAGGCCAAGGCGATCGCCGCCCATATGCTTAAAGTGGACGCCGCCGACATCAAATTCGCCGACGGCGTGTTTTCGAGCCAGAAGACCAATCAGACGCTGACCATCAAGGAAGTCGCCAAGGCCTCGCTTGAACCTAAAAATCTTCCGCAAGGCATGGAGCCCGGCTTGATCGAGAAGGCGATTTATACCGGCCACGTCGCCAGCTATCCCAACGGCGTGCATGTCTGCGAGCTCGAGATCGACGAAGAGACCGGCGAGGTCGAGATCGTCGATTACAACGTGGTCGACGACGTCGGCACCGTGATCAATCCGCTGTTGCTGCACGGCCAGGTCGACGGCGGCATCGCCATGGGCGTCGGTCAGGTGCTGATGGAGGACATCAAGTTCGACGAGCAAGGCCAGATTCTCAGCGGCTCGTTCATGGATTACGCTATGCCGCGCGCCACCGATCTGATCGGCTTCCATGTCGAGAGCAATCCGGTGCCGACCAAAACTAATCCGCTCGGTGTCAAAGGCGCTGGTGAAGCCGGCTCGGTCGGCGCACTGCCGGCGGTGACCAATGCGCTAGTCGATGCGCTGTCGGTGCTTGGCATCAGGCATATCGATTTGCCGGCAACGCCGGAGCGGCTATGGCGCGCGATTCAGGACGCGCGCGCGAAGGGCGGATAGGCATAAAACGTAACACAATCGTCATTGCCGGGCGTGACCCGGCAATCCATGCTGACTCGCCGAACCCGCAGCCGTCCTTGACCCGACGGTAAACAAGCGAATGCTCAGCATGGACCGCCGGTCCGGCGGTGACGCGCCGAGGAGAGGCCGAGACATGCACAACGATGCCCCTCTCCTCCCCCTCGCCGGCATCCGCGTGCTCGAATTCTGTCACACCATCATGGGGCCGAGCGCGGGCCTCATTCTCGCCGATCTCGGCGCCGATGTGATCAAGATTGAGCCGGCAAATGGCGATCCGACCCGGCGACGCATCGGTTTCGCCGCCGGTTTCTTTGCCACCTTCAACCGCAACAAGCGCAGCTTCGCCGTCGACCTGAAAAGCACCGAGGGACGAGCATTGCTGTACCGGCTCGCGGGCAGCGCCGACGTCGTTTTGGAAAATTTCGCGCCCGGCACGATGGAGCGGCTCGGCTGCGGCTACGACGAGCTTTCGAAAAAAAACCCTCGGCTCATCTATTGCGCCTTGAAAGGCTTTCTCAGCGGGCCCTACGAGCACCGTCCCGCGCTCGATGAAGTGGTGCAGTTCATGGCCGGGCTCGCTTATATGACCGGGCCGCCGGGCCAGCCGCTGCGCGCCGGATCCTCGGTGATCGACATCATGGGCGGCATGTTTGCGGTGATCGGCGTGCAGGCGGCGCTGCGCGAACGCGAGAGCACCGGGCGCGGGCAGATGATCAAATCCGCTTTATTCGAATCCACCGCATTTCTGATGATGCAGCATATGGCGGGTGAAGTGGTGACCGGACGGCCACTGCCGCCCATGCCGGCGCGCGAAGGCGCCTGGGCGATCTACGAGCCTTTCGCCACCGCCGACGACGAGCAAATTTTCGTCGGCCTGACCAGCAATGGACAGTGGCAGCGCTTTTGCGAACAGTTCGGCCGCCGCGATCTCCTCGATGATCCCGCCTATAGAACCAACGAAGACCGCGTTCGTGCGCGCGCGACGCTGCGCCCGATCGTCGCCGCGATCATCGCCGGACACAAGCAGGCCGAGCTTGCCGAAACATTCGACCGTATCGATATTCCTTTCGCGCCGGTGGCAAAGCCCGGCGATCTGTTCGACGATCCGCAGCTCAATGCGCAGGGACGCATGCTCGAGATTGATTTTCCCGGCGGCATTCGCGCCAAACTGCCGCGGCTGCCGATCGAGATCGGCGAACACGATTTCGCGCTGCGCCGGCAGGCGCCGGCGATCGGCGAGCACACCGCCGAAATCCTCGCCGAACTCGGCTTTGCCCGGCACGAGATCGCAGCGCTCACCACGCGCGGCGTCGTTGCGGTGAAGGATTGACGGAACCAAAGATTATGAGCGGTCTGCCATGAGTGATTTACCCCCCGCCGTTCGCATCACCGAGGAAGGTCCGCGCGAAGGCTTTCAGATCGAGAAAGGACCGATTGCCACCGCGCGCAAGATCGCGCTGATCGATGCGCTGTCGCAAACCGGCCTCGACCACATTCAGATCGTCTCGTTCGTCAATCCCAAAGCAGTGCCCGGCATGGCGGACGCCGACGATGTGGTGCGCGGCATCACACCGCAAATCGGCGTCGCCTACACCGCGCTTTGGCTCAACAAAAAAGGCTTCGAACGCGCGCTGCAATTCTCCGACCGCCTGGCCAATAGCGGGAGCATCCAGCTTTCGGCTTCGGAAAAATTCTCGCTGCGCAATCAGAACCGCAATGCGGCGCAGCAGCTTGTGGAGCAGCACGCCATCGTCGAGAGCTGCAAGACCGCCGGTGTTCCGGTGGAACGCGGCAGCATCATGGCGGCATTCGGCTGCAATTTCGAAGGCAATATTCCAGTCGCGCGCGTCGTAGCGCTGGTTCAGCAAATTCTCGACGTGGCGTCCGAGCACGGCGTCACGCTCAAATACATCACGCTCGCCGACACGATGGCTTGGGCGACGCCGCTTGCGATCAAGCGCGTTGTCGGGAGCTTGCGCGAGCGCTGGCCGGACCTCGACATCGCGCTGCATTTGCATGACACCCGCGGCATGGCGATCGCCAATGCCTTTGCTGGGCTCGAAATGGGTGTGCGGCGGTTTGACTCCTCGGTTGCCGGTCTTGGCGGCTGCCCATTCGCCGGTCATCAAGGCGCCGCCGGCAATGTCTGCACCGAAGATCTCGTGTTTCTATGCGACGAGCTCGGCATCGAGACCGGGATCGATCTCAATCGCTTGATCGAATGCGCGCGGCTTGCCGAAGACGCCGTCGGCCATCCGCTGCCCGGCTCGGTGATGAAAGGCGGCACGCTGGAGAGGTTTCGCGCTTGATGCCGCCGCCCGCTCGTCCCCGCGCAGGCGGGGACCCAGAACTGGATTCCCGCGTTCGCGGGAATGCGCGGAATGTTACCCCTCCCCTCTGACCTTCCAAATGCCGGTTGCGTTGGCGACCGCGCGCGTGCCGACCGCGAGCCGGCATTGCATGAAGATGATGGCGCGCGTGAGCCGCACCACTTCGCAATGCGCTTCGACGAATTCGCCGATCCGCACCGCGCCGATGAACTGCATATTCAATTCGATCGTGGCGTGCGGCTTGTTGCCGGAAGCGCGCAGCGCGGTCATGCCCATGGCCTGATCGGCGAGCGTGGTGAGCATGCCGCCATGCACAATATCGGCAAAGTTCAGGTGCTTGGCCTCGACGAGGAAGCCGAACCTGGCGTCGCCGTTTCGCCAGATGGGGCCGACCAGTTCGCCAAACCCTATGGGCTTGACGATTTTCCAGCCGGCACGCGCCGGATCGAATGCCGCCGTCTCCGCCGCTGCAGGGCTTGTCGTTCATGCCGGCACCTCGGCCGCCGGGGCGCGCGCGGCCAGCCGGCGCTTGAGATCGGGAATGAGTTTTTCGGCATTGGCGCCAGCGGCGATGGCGCGGCCGCTTTCGCCAAGCCCGCGCACGGCCGCGATATAAGCCGCGACCTTGCCCGGCTCGCGCACGGCTTGCGGATAATCGCTGGCGAACACGAGCTGGGACAGCGGAAGTTCCTGCAAGCCGAAGCGCACCCAGTGTTCGCCGAGTTCGGCGGCGCGGTCCGGACCGGCCCAGCCGGCAATGTCGTAATACAGGGAACGATCGAGATAGTGATCGAATGGTTGCCGCGGACGCCGCCCGTGGCGCGGGATCTGCGCGGTGCCAAATTGCTCGCGCGCCTGAAAGC
>JBKPIZ010000283.1:0-4384 GCA_046730495.1 Pseudomonadota bacterium | reverse complement strand
AAATCGCAGCAGGCGGCGATACCGGCGCCGCCGCCGGTGCAGGCGCCGGTAATCGCGGCAATCGTCGGCACGCGGCATTGTTCGAGTTGCGTCAAAACGTGATCGATGCGGGATTCGTAGTCGAGGGCGTGCTGCGGCGTCGTGAAGGCACAAAACTGATTGATGTCGGTGCCCGAGGCAAAGGCCTTGTCGCCGGCGCCTTGCAGCACCAGCACCTTGATCGCGCGGTCGCGATTGGCCTCGTCGCAAATGGCGGCGAGCCGCTCATACATTGCGAAGGTGAAGGCATTGCGTGCCTGCGGGCGATTAAACGTGATCCGCCCGATGCCGTCGCGCAGCTCGTAGAGGATGTCTTGAGACGTGTCTTGGGACGTTTGCATTTGTTGGTTCATTTTTCCGCTCATTCCCGCGCAAGCGAAAATCTAGATATGCTTCTTACTTCCGCTGTGGTTCTGCTGGGTTCCCGCCTTCGCGGGAACGAGCGGATCACAGATGCCGGTTCATCCCGCGCCCTAAATCACCTTGCCCGGATTCAATATTCCCTTCGGGTCGAGCAGGCGCTTGAGGCTCTTCATGAGATCGAGCGCGACCGGATCCTTCACCGCCGGCAACAGATCGCGCTTCATCACGCCGACGCCGTGCTCGGCCGAAATCGAGCCGCCGTATTTCTTCACCACCGCGAAGACGGTGGCGTTGACCTCGTCCCAGCGCTTGAGAAACTCGGCTTTGTCGACGCCGGCCGGCTGATTGACATTGTAGTGGATGTTGCCGTCGCCGAGATGGCCGAAGGGCAGCGGCCGCGCGCCGGGTATGAGCGCAGTCACCGCGGCATTGGCTTCCCGGATAAAATCCGGCACGGCGGCGACCGGCACGGAAATGTCGTGCTTGATCGAGCCGCCGGCAAAGCGCTGCACCTCGCCGAACATTTCGCGCACGCGCCAGAACGCTTTGTTCTGCTCGATGCTATCGGCGATGGTGGCGTCAAGGACAAGCCCGCGCTCGAGCCCTTCAGCGAGCACCGCTTCGAGCACCTCGCGCAGGCCGTCGCGCCGCTGCGATGACAATTCCATCAGCACGTACCAGGGATGGGGCGCGGCGAGCGGATCGCGGCAGCCTTGGCCGTGGCGCAGCACGAGCTCGATGCCGGCGCGGGTCATGATCTCGAAGCTCGTGACGTCGCCGCCGGTGCGGTCCTGCGCGATGCCCAAAAGTTCGAGCGCGGCCTCCGCCGAGGCGACACCGGCAAAGGCGGTCTCGACCGAGCGCGGCCGCGGCACCAGCCTCAAGACCGCCGCGGTGATGACGCCGAGCGTGCCTTCGGCGCCGATGAAAAGGTTTTTCAGGTCGTAGCCGGTATTGTCCTTTTTCAGCTTGTTGAGATTGTTGAGGACGCGGCCGTCGGCCAGCACCACCTCAAGGCCGAGCGCATGCGAGCGCGCGATGCCGTACGCGATCGCCGCGGTGCCGCCGGCATTGGTGGAGAGATTGCCGCCGATGGTGCAGGTGCCTTCGGAGGGGAGGAGCTGCGGATAGAGCCGGTCGACCGCCGCGGCGGCCTCGCGCGCGCGCTGCAAGGTGACGCCGGCCTCGCAGGTGATGGTATAGGACGTCGGATCGACCTCGCGGATGCGGTCGAGCCTGTTGAGCGACAGAACGATCTCGTTGTGAAACGGAATCTGCCCGCCGACGAGACCGGTATTACCGCCCTGTGGCACGATAGGCGTTGCGGTCTCGTTGGCGAGCTTGAGGATGGCGGAGACTTCGGCGACCATTCCGGGCCGCAGCACCATCGCCGAATGGCCGCGGAACAAATCGCGCATTTCGACGAGATAGGGCGCCTGCGCCGCCGGATCGGTGATGGCGTATTTGTCGCCGACGATGGCGGCGAAACGCGAAAGCAAGGCGGGATCGATCGCTTTACCCGGCTTGTTGTCCAATTTATCGAGCATCAGGCGTTTCCGGCTACTCTTTGAGCATGATCTTTTCCGAAAACCGGCATCCACTTTTCGGGATCATGCTTTAATCCATTGATAGATGACAGCGCCCGCGACGCCGCGCAAGCGGTCCAGACTTCGTCACCACCGGGCTCGACCCGGTGGTCCATGCTGAAGTGCAGTAACCGAAGACGGCTAAATCGAACGAGCGGACGCGCGGCATGGATTGCCGGGTCAAGCCCGGCAATGACGACCACACAGTCAATGCGCCTTCAGGAACGCGGTGTAGGCGGCGTCGGCGCGATCCAAGGCCGCTTTGCTGTTGCCGCTCATCACGACATCAAGAACGAAATCGTTGCCGTCTTTATCGGAATCGACCCCGAGCGCGCCGACCTCGAAAGCCTGCTGGGCTTTGCCTGGATTTTCGAAAGCAAAGCGCAGGAAGGCCGGCTTGCCGTTGGCGCGCTCGACCGCGGGCAGGTCGGTAATCTTCGCCTTCGGATTGGCGGCGAGCCAGCGCGCATTGCTCAAGCGCGCGAAGTCGGTGAGCGTCTGCTGCTTGTCGGGCTGATAAAATACCTGCACGTAAATCAGCGGCTCGGCAGTGGCGAAGCTTTGTCCTTTCGGCACCATGATCTGCACCTTGTTCTCGGCCGTCGCTTTGGCGTCGACCACCCAGCCGTCCGGCGGCGTGAGCACGAGCGTGTAAGAGGCGCAAAGCTTCTGGCCGGCGCAGGGATTGAGAAATTTCTGCACTTCGGCGCGCGCGGAAGCGGCGCAGAAGATCAGCGCGGCAGCGAGCGCAATGAGTTGACGGAAGATCATTGCCCTCTCCTTTGCCGGCACCATTTTTCCACTTCCCCCTAAAGGAGACAGGTGAAAAATAAGTGTCACTCCGCCGCGGCGCGGCGCAGTCGGTCGTTGATCGCTTCGCCGAGGCCGTGATGCGGGATCGGCATCACGGCGATGGCCTCGGCGCCGGCATGATCGAGCGCGCGCAAATGCGAGAACAGATTGGCGGCCGCCTCGATCAGATCGCCGCGGGCCGAGAGATTTAATACCTTCACCGCCAGCGCGGCGCCTTCCACTGGCGCCGGCCCGAACGCCAGCAAAGCTTCGCGCGCGCCGACAGCGCGGACGTCGAGGCGGAGTCGCGTGCGCGGCGCATAATGCGAAGCCAGCATGCCCGGCGCGCGCGGCGCGGTGTGGCCGCGCGGCGCATGCGCATCGGCAAGCGCGGTTCCCAGAACTTCTTCGATCGCCGCGCGCGGCACGCCGCCCGGGCGCAGCAGCGCCGGTTTGCCAACGGACTGACCAAGACAGGCGACGATGGTGGATTCGAGCCCGACCGGCGTCGCGCCGCCGTCGACAATCAGGTCGATCCGTCCGCCGAGATCGGCGAGCACATGCGCGGCCGTGGTCGGCGACACATGGCCGGAGCGATTGGCCGACGGCGCCACCACCGGCCCGCCAAAGGCGCGCAACAGCGCTTGCGCCACCGGATGCTGCGGCAAGCGCACCGCGATACTGTCCAGCCCGGCGGTGGCGAGCGCGGCGACCGGGCAATCCGGAGCTTTCGGTAAGACGAGCGTCAGCGGCCCCGGCCAGAACGCCGCGGCGAGCCGCTCGGCGGCGGCATCGAACCGCGCCAATTTCCGCGCCGCCGCGGCGCTCACGACATGCGCGATCAAGGGATTGAAGGCGGGGCGACCCTTGGCGGCATAGAGCCGCGCAATCGCCTCGCCGTTGCCGGCATCGGCGCCGAGCCCGTAGACCGTCTCGGTCGGGAACGCGACCAGCCCGCCAGCGGCGAGAATGCGCGCCGCTTCGGCAACGCCGGCGTCGCCGGCCACGACGATGCGGGTCGCCAGTTCGGTTTCTGCTACGGTTTCTCGCGCTGTCATCGGGGCTGTCATTGCGCCTGGTATCGCCGGCTTCGATGCCTAGATAACACGGCGGCCGGCGCGCTGGGACCGCCGCAATTGCGGCACCTTGCCGGGCCAAAACCGCGACTGTATAAGCCCGTTGGTCAGTCGGAGTGTGGCTCAGCCTGGTAGAGCACCTCGTTCGGGACGAGGGGGTCGCAGGTTCAAATCCTGCCACTCCGACCAATACTTTGCTGCTCCCGAAACAGCTTTTCCGATGGAGCGCGGCCAGTGACGCGGATACTCGTCGCGCTTTGCGCGCTGGCGCTTGCGGGCTGCGGCGGCACAACAAAGACCAGTGCCCCGGCGATCGATCCGCGCGCCGAGTACCAAAGCTCGCTTGATGCGTATCAGGCCTGCGTCAACTCGAACCTTAACAACGTGGATGCGTGTGAGGAAAAGCGCGTTCAGATGGAGACGAACGAGCGCGCATACCGGAGCCGCTAATCGGCATTGCCGAGGTCAACGGCCGCCTGTATGGCCTATCGTTTAGAAAGCAAGAAAGCGTGACAAGAAAGCGTGAAA
>JBKPIZ010000282.1:0-2188 GCA_046730495.1 Pseudomonadota bacterium | reverse complement strand
ACCTTGTCGTGCGGCGCGATCACGATCACCGGCATGTTCTCGTCAACGAGCGCAATCGGCCCGTGCTTGAGCTCGCCGGCGGCATAGCCTTCGGCATGCAGGTAGGAGATTTCCTTCAGCTTCAGCGCGCCTTCGAGCGCGATCGGAAAACTGGTGCCACGGCCGAGATAGAGCACGTCCTTCGATTTGGCGAGATCGCGCGCCAATTGCTCAAGCTGCGGTTCGAGCGCCAGCGCCTCGTTCAATCGGCGCGGCATTTCGATTAGCGCCTGCACCAGGCTCTTCTCGTCAGCTTCGCCCAGCACGCCGCGGGCGCGACCGGCGGCGATGGCGAGGCAAATTGAAGCGGCGAGCTGGCAGGTGAACGCCTTGGTCGAAGCCACGCCGATTTCCGGCCCCGCCAGCGTCGGCATCACCACGTCGCTCTCGCGGGCGATGCTCGAGGTCGGCACGTTGACGATCGAGAGTGCGTGCTGCTTATGCGCCCGGGCATAACGCAGCGAAGCGAGCGTGTCGGCGGTCTCGCCCGATTGCGACACGCAGATCGCGAGGTTTCCCGGTTTGAGCGGCACGTCGCGATAGCGGAACTCCGACGCGATATCGACCTCGGCCGGCAGCTGCGCGAACTGTTCGAACCAGTAGCGCGCCACGAGGCCCGCGTAATAAGCGGTGCCGCAGGCGGCGATGGAGATACGATCGAGCTTGCGAAAATCGAATGGCAGTTGCATCGGCAGGTCGACGCAGCCCCCCGCCATGTTGAGATAATTGGCAAGCGTGTGACCGACCACTTCCGGCTGCTCATGGATTTCCTTGGCCATGAAATGGCGGTGGTTGCCCTTGTCGATCAACAGCACCGAGGCCTGCGATTTGATGGTCGGGCGCTGCGCGAGTTTGCCGCCGCTGTCGTGGATCTCGGCACTGGAGCGCGTGACGACGACCCAATCGCCGTCTTCCAGATAGCTGACTTGGTCGGTGAACGGCGCCAGCGCAATCGCATCGGAGCCGACATACATTGCCCCGTCGCCGAAACCGACGGCGAGCGGGGACCCTTTGCGGGCGCCGACCAGAAGATTGTCTTCACCGGCGAACAAAAATGCCAAGGCAAAGGCGCCACGCAGCCGCGGCAGCGTCGTCTTCACGGCGTCAACCGGCGCCGCTCCGCGCTTTAATTCCTCGGTCACCAGATGCACAATGACCTCGGTATCGGTCTCGGTCGAAAATTTGACGCCGTTGCCTTCGAGCTCGCGGCGCAGTTCGGCGAAGTTCTCGATAATGCCGTTGTGCACTACCGCGACTTTTTCGGTGGCGTGCGGATGGGCATTATTCTCGGTTGGACGGCCATGCGTCGCCCAGCGGGTATGGCCGATGCCGATCGTGCCAGCGAGCGGCTCGCGCGCAAGCCGACTCTCGAGATTCTTCAGCTTACCCTCGGCGCGCCGCCGCGTGAGCTTGCCGCCTTCCAGCGTCGCGACGCCCGCTGAATCATAGCCGCGGTATTCGAGGCGCTTGAGCGCATCGATCAAATGCGGCGCCGCTGGTTCACCGCCGATGATTCCGATAATTCCGCACATGCCAGGATCAGATACCAGGTATCAGGCATCAGGTTAACAGGACCCCTGATACCTGCTCCCCGTCAGGTTAACAGGTTATCAGGAAACCAGGAGCCGATGCCTGATATCTGATACCTGTTCCCTGGTCCTACCAGACAAACGTGAAAGCAAAAGTTCCGGCAAGGGTCAGCGCGATATAGCCGAACAGTAGAAAAGCCATCAGTCGCGCCAGTTGATCGGCTTTTGCCATTTTTCACTCCATTGATCGCCTTCGCGGTCGGTTGATTGCGATTTGCCGAGACGCAAAAAAAACGATTGCGATCGCCACGGCATATCCGATGAGGAGCGCGGCCATCGTCATCTCCAAATGACTTCCCGCCGCTTGCAACGATGCGCCCGGAAAAGCAAAAAAGCTGTGACCTAGGGCACAGTGGATTTTCGGATCCGGAGAAGCCACGTTCCGTCACTGGCGCGCGCTATTCGAAAAGCTATCGCGCTCGCACAAAAAACTCCGCCAGCTTCGCGATCTTCGCCGCGACCCGCCGCGCCTCGTCTTGCTTAGCACCTCGGCCGCTGAGCACCGACCGCTGTTTTGATCGGAATCAATGTAAAACTGCCACCGTCAGCTAGTGTTAGGC
>JBKPIZ010000281.1:0-1659 GCA_046730495.1 Pseudomonadota bacterium | reverse complement strand
GACAACGATATTGAACGGCCAATACATCATGACCGATAGCCGCTACGTCATCTCGCCCGCGCCACAAGCTGCCATCGCGGTGGTCGACACCGACAAGGTTTTTCCGGTTCGCCGGATCTGGTGCGTCGGCCGCAATTACATCGAGCACATCAAGGAGATGGGGCAGGACGTGCGGGAGCCGCCGTTCTTCTTCGCCAAGCCGGCCGACGCCATCGTTCCCGACGGCGGTACCGTGCCCTATCCATCGCTGACCAATGACATGCATCATGAGGTCGAGCTTGTGGTGGCGCTCAAAAGCGGCGGCCGCAACATCAACACCGAAAAGGCGCTGGACTGCATCTACGGCTACGGCGTCGGCATCGATCTCACCCGGCGCGATTTGCAGATCGCCTCGCGCAACATCAAGCGGCCCTGGGAAATCGGCAAGGCGTTCGATTTTTCGGCGCCCTGTGGACCGTTGCGCCCGGCCACGGAAATCGGTCACCCCGGCAAAGGCCGGATCACGCTCAAGGTCAATGGCGAGGTGCGCCAGGACGGCAATCTCGATCAGATGATCTGGAATGTGCCGGAGATCATTTCCAAACTGTCGGAAATGGTGGAGCTCGCGGCCGGCGACATCATCATGACCGGCACGCCGTCGGGCGTGGCCGCAACGGTCGCCGGCGACAGAATCGAATGCGAGATCGAGCGGGTCGGCACGCTGCGCGTCGCCATCGGCCAGCCGTTAAAGTAACCCGCACCACGCGGCACAAAAGGCGCGCCGGGCTTGGCTTTGCGCCGGGGTCGGCCGGGCGATGGAACCCGGAACCGGGATGATGCGTTGACGGGGCGCTCGATTGGACCGGGAGGTTGTCATGGGTACCGCTCATCGCATCACTTTGCGCGTAAAATCGCCGCTTCCGCTCGGCGACGTGACCATGGTGCCGGCGCCCCTGAGCGGCCGCGCGGAGGCCGAAATGGCCCGCGCCATGGCCGCAGCACTTGCCGACGATGAGTCGACGACGGCAGCCGACGTGTATAGCCGCGTTCGGCAGGCTTTCCCGTTCGCACCGTTGAGCGCGCGCGTGGGCGCCCTGGCTATGTTGATGGGCAGGATTCGCCGGCCCGCCCACTAGACGGCGGCGTCACAATCCAAGATAGGCGCTGCGGACACGGTCGTCGGCCAGCAATTCGGCCCCGGCGCCGCTCAAGGTGACGCGCCCATTTTCCAAAACATAAGCGCGGCTTGCGAGCTTCAGCGACAGCGCGACATTCTGCTCGACCAACAGGCAGGTTACGCCATCGCGATTGAGGTCGCGAATGGTGTCTAGCAATCGATGAACAATGGCCGGAGCGAGTCCAAGCGAGGGCTCGTCGAACATGATGAGCTGCGGCCCGCCCATCAGACAGCGGCCAATCGCCAGCATTTGCTGTTCGCCGCCTGATAGCGTACCCGCCGCTTGGCGCAGGCGCTCGGCCAGCACCGGAAACAGCGCCAGCACCCGCTCTCGGTTTTTGGCTCTACCGGCGCGGGCGCGCGGCAGCATGGCGCCGATGTCCAGGTTCTCATCGACGGTCAAAGTCGGAAAGATCTGGCGGCCTTCGGCAACTTGCCCGATGCCCAGATTGCAGATCCGGTGGCTCGGCCAGCCCAGAATATTTTCGCCACGAAATACCACC
>JBKPIZ010000280.1:0-2589 GCA_046730495.1 Pseudomonadota bacterium | reverse complement strand
CTTCAGCACCCGGATGAAATCATCGAGCGTCGCCTCCGGGTCGGGCACCGCGGTGATGACATATTGCGCCACCACGGCGTCGAACGACGAATCCTTGAACGCAAGGTTCTTGGCGTCCATCACCGCGAGCGTCTCGACATTGGTCAGCCCCTGCGCGCGCACGCGGCTCTGTGCCTTACGCAGCATCGGCTCGGAGATGTCGACCCCGCACAGTTTTGTTGAAGGGGAATAGTCCGAGAGCGACAGCCCGGTGCCGACGCCGACATCGAGAACCCGTCCGCCGATCCGGTCGGCTTCGGCAATGGTCGATTGCCGGCCGGAATCGAACACCTTGCCGAACACGAGATCATAGACCGGCGCCCAGCGCCCATAAGCCTTTTCGACCCCTTTGCGGTCGATATCGCCTGCCATGCCCCGCGCCCCGAACAACCCTATCCGCGCAGCGCCTCGACCAGCGGGCGCGCCGAGGTCGTCCCCTTCGCCGCTGCGCTCTGAATGAAGCCGCCGCCCAAGACGCGCGGCTGCCCCGACGGCGCGTCGTAGAACACGCAGGCCTGGCCCGGCGAGACGCCTTCCTCGCCCGCGACGAGCTCCACCTCGTAATGGCCGGCCGCGCCGCGCAGCCAGGCCGGCTGCGGCGCGCGCGTCGAGCGCACACGCACGAAAATCTCCAGGCCGTTGCCGATCGCATCGTCGAGCGCACCGTCGCCGATCCAGTTGACATCGCGCAATATAATGCGATCCATCCGCAGCGCCTCGCGCGGACCGACCACGACGCGACGGCTCGCCGCATCCAGCCGTACGACATAGAGCGGGCTGCCTGCGGCGATGCCCAGTCCCTTGCGCTGGCCCACCGTGAAATGGGCGATCCCCTGGTGCTGGCCGAGCACGCGGCCATCGAGATCGACGATATCGCCGGGCTCCATCGCATTCGGCTTCAGTCGGCTGATGATGTCGGTGTAGCGACCGGTCGGCACGAAGCAGATGTCCTGGCTGTCATGCTTGTTGGCAACGGTGAGGCCGAAGCGCCGCGCGAGCTCGCGCACCTGCGGCTTGCTCAGATCGCCGAGCGGGAAGCGCAGATAGTCGAGCTGCTCGCGCGTGGTCGCAAACAGAAAGTAGCTCTGGTCGCGATCGGCGTCGGCCGCGCAAGTAAGCGCGCGCGATCCATCGGCAAGGCGACGCGAGGCGACATAGTGACCGGTGGCAAGCACCTGCGCGCCGAGCTCGCGCGCCGTTGCGAGCAGGTCGCGGAACTTGATCGCGCGGTTGCATTCGATGCAGGGAACCGGCGTCTCGCCGAGCGCGTAGCTCTCGGCAAAGGTGTCGATCACTGATTCCCGAAAACGCTCTTCATAGTCCAGCACGTAATGCGGGATCCCGATCCGCTCGGCAACATTGCGCGCGTCATGGATGTCCTGGCCGGCACAGCAGGCGCCCTTGCGGTGGGTCGCAGCGCCATGATCGTAAAGCTGCAGCGTGATACCGACGACGTCGTAGCCTTCCGACTTCAACAGCGCAGCCGTCGTCGAGGAGTCGACGCCGCCGGACATGGCGACCACGACCCTGGTGTTCTCCGGACGGCCTTCGAGATCGAGACTGTTGAGCATGCCTTTTACGTCATTGCGTGAGCCGCGGACGCCCCCTCAACCTTTCCGCGCGGAAAGCCATTTTGCGAGATGCGGCCGTCTTGCGTATCAGGAATCTCTTCCCGCGGTTCCGAGGGAGGCGCGGCCTGGTCGGACAACGGGCGAGACGTCGTTCTTTAATATAGGCGGCATTCCTGCGAGGCAATCGCGGGGCCGCTCTTGGGAGCCATGCAAAGGGCAATTCTTGCCGGGAGGCAGAAAAGGCGCGCTGCGGCGATCCATGGCAAGCTTCCGGTGAGCCCCACAACCTATTGAAAATATTAAGATTCGGTCGGCGCTTGGGGATGGCCCGCTCCTTGCTAACCCTTGGGCTGTCGAGTTCACCGCAAGAGGCCGGCCCGTGTTGAGCGTCACATCAGATCTAGCTGTAAGCGTGCCCTATCCGATCGCGCCGCCGAAGCCTGCCCTGCCCGATCCGTCACAAGCGACCGACGTGTTCTCCGCGCTGGTCGACAGCAACGTGTCGGCCGATTCGACGAATGCGCCGACGCCTGCGCCGGAACCGCAGGCGCCGCAACGGGCCTCAGCCACCGACGCACCGGCATCGCCAGGCAATGCGCCATCATCCAACGACAACAGCTCCGCTCAGGCGAACCGTTCGGGCGCATCAAACGATTCCCCTGCCGACTCCGGACAACCCGCTCCGACCAGCCCCGCGCCGGAAAGATCCAGCGGCACTCCTGCAAGCAACGCGAAATCTGCGACCGCGAAGCCGAGCGACAGTAAGTCGAGCGACAAAACCTCGGACGACTCCACGCCCACAACCGATGCGACCGACGCGACGGATGCTGACGCCACGACGACGCCGGTCACAGCCGTGATTGCGGTCGCGGCCGCCATTACCGTCGTCCAGCAGGCCGCGACCGCCAATGCAGCGCCGACGGCAGCAGCCAATTCCACCGCCCCGCTCGCAATCGCCGCGGCCGCCATCGCCGCGAGC
>JBKPIZ010000279.1:0-6215 GCA_046730495.1 Pseudomonadota bacterium | reverse complement strand
ATTTTTGGTTGACCGGAACTTTCACCGCGCCCTTGCCGACGACGTCGAACAGATCATTGGCGATTGCCAGAAGGTCTTGGCGTTTCGCTGCATAGGTATTGAGCGTCGGCCGCGTGGCGTACAGCGAGCCTTTGGTTTGTAGAATATTGATGTTGAAGGCGTCGATCTGTCCGGAAGCGCTGCCGAAACTGACAAACATGCCGAGCGGCTTGAGGCAATCGAGCGAAGCCGGGAACGTCGTTTTGCCGATGCCGTCATAAACCACTTCGCACATTTTACCGCCGGTAATGTCCTTCACGCGTGCGACAAAATCCTCGTCCCGGTACAGAATGGTGTGATGGCAGCCATTCGCTTTGGCGAGCGCGGCCTTGTCCTTTGATCCCACCGTGCCAATGACATTGGCGCCGAGATAGTTGGCCCACTGGCACAGGATCAGGCCGACGCCGCCGGCAGCCGCGTGCATCAACACGTTCATGCCCTTCTCGACCTTGAAGGTGCGCCGCAAGAGGTATTCCGCGGTCATGCCTTTGAGCATCATAGCGGCGGCCTGCTCGTAGCTGATAGCGGACGGCAGTTTGACGGCGCGGTCGGCCGGCACCAAGCGCTCGGCGGCGTAACAGCCGAGCGCCACGACATAAGCGACGCGATCTCCGACCTTGAACTCGGTGACGCCCGGACCGACCGCCGTCACCTCGCCGGCGGCCTCGTTACCGGCGACGAACGGCAAGCCGGCCGGCGACGGATACATGCCCATGCGAAAATAGGTGTCGATGAAATTGACGCCACTGGCGTGCTGCTTGACGCGAATCTGGCCTTGGGCCGGAGCGCCGACCTCGATCTCCTCATACGTCAGGACCTCGGGTCCACCGACCTTATGAACGCGCACTGCAGCAACCATCGCTCTCTCCTGTCGTGACTTCTTGCTGGTATATGGCGTGAAAATCGGGCGCGATCATAAGTGGTCGGCAGGCTCACGCAAGACCATGTGAGCCTGTTGCGGCCGTTGCCCTCATGGGTGGTGACGCCGGAAAAATCCGATCGCAACGAAATAAACCGCCAAAGCGGACAGCGCCGTGCCGATCCACAGCGGCGGATTGAGATCTTGCACAACCGCCACGAGGGCCAGCACCGCCCAAGCCGCGAGCGCCACGATTGTAAAACCGCGCAAATGCGCGTTGCGTAGCGGGTGAATGACGTGAAACGGCACGAATGTCAGCACCGCCAGTGCGATGATCGCAGCCGCTCCCACCCAAGGTTCGGGCTTGAGGATGAACAAATAAAACGCGGCGACATTCCAGAGCGCCGGGAAGCCACGAAAATAATAATCGGACGTTTTCATCAGCCGGTCGGCAAAATAGAGAGCGCCGGTGACGACAATCAGGAGACCGAGCGGAATTGCCGTCGGCTTCGGCAACAATCCGCTCGCCGCCAAAGCATAAGCGGGCACAAAAACGTAATTGAGAATGTCGACGACGATATCGAGAACATCGCCCGACCAGCGCGGCAACAGCTTGGCGACTTGCAGCCGCCGCGCGAAGGTCCCGTCGATGCCGTCGATGCACAGTGCAACCCCGAGCCAAAGGAACATCGCCGCCCATTGCCGGTTAACCGCAGCGGTCAGCGCCAACAAGGCACAGCCGGCGCCGCAGGCGGTAAACACATGCACCGCGAAAGCTGCGGCGCTGCGCGTCGGACTTCCCGGTTCGTGGGGAGTATCGGAATTCATGTCGCGAGTTTACATGTTAAGTTGAAGATCGCATCCAAGCTGGTTGCGATCGTAGATTTTTGGCCAGAGCCCGAGCAGATCTGTATGGCGGAGTCGCGATGAAATCCACCTTCACTGCCGAAGTCGCGGTTATCGGCGCTGGGCCGGCCGGACTGGTCAGTGCAATCGCGCTTGCCGCGGCTGGCGTCGACACGCTGCTCATTGCGCCGCCGGCGCGAGCCGATCATCGCACCACGGCGCTGTTGGCCGGGTCGGCGACGGCGCTCGATACTTTGGGCGTCTGGCAAAGCTGCGCACGGAAAGCCGCGCCGCTGAAGAAACTGCGCATCGTCGACGATACGCGGCGGCTTTTTCGCGCGCCTGAGGTCTTTTTCGCCGCCACCGAAATCGACTGCGATGCGTTCGGCCACAATATCGAGAACCACCATCTCATCGCGGCGTTGCAGACACGCGCCGCTTCCCTTGATTTAAGATCGATCGCGGCGGCGGCGCTGACAATCGAAAGCGACGCTTTTGGTGTCACCATCAGGCATGCCGACGGCGAAGCGCGGGTACAACTTGCGATTGGCGCCGACGGCGCGCGCTCGATGTGTCGGGCGGCTGCCGGGATCGCGACGCGGCGCCGCGCTTATCCGCAAACCGCCCTCACGCTTAATCTTGCACATGCACGCTCACACGACGATACGTCAACCGAATTTCACACCGAGGAAGGTCCGTTCACACTGGTTCCGCTTCCCGGCCGCCGTTCGAGCCTGGTCTGTGTGGTTGCGCCGGAGCGCTGCGAAGAGCTTGCGGCCATGGACGATGCGGCGCTGTCCGCGGAAATCGAGCGCCGCGCTCATTCGCTGCTTGGAGCCATGACGGTGGATGCTGGACGTGGCGTATTTCCCCTTGCGGTGGAGACCGCCGACGGGTTGGCCCGCAATCGGATTGTGCTTGTCGGCGAAGCTGCCCATGTCGTACCGCCGATTGGCGCGCAAGGACTCAATCTCGGGATTCGCGACGCGGCTAGCGTCGCCGAAATTGTGGCCGACGCGCATCAGCACGGCGAGGATCTCGGCAGTGCTAAACTGCTCGCGCGCTATGAGGCGGAACGCCGCGCCGACATTGTCATCCGCACGCTCGCGGTCGATCTTTTGAACCGCAGCTTGCTCTCGGACTTTCTTCCTACGCATGGCGCGCGCGGATTGTCGCTTTACCTCGTCGACCGCATCGAACCCTTGCGCCGCGCCATGATGCGCGAAGGCATCACGCCCGCCGCCTCGCAGCCGAAGCTGATGCGGGGCGAAATGGTATAAGTTTTGCACCGTAACGCCGCATGAGCGCTTCGATCCGGATTTGGCGATGAAACTGCCGCGCAATTTTTTTAAACCCCTTGCGATCGGCGCACCGGCGCCGCTGCGCGAATTGCCGCTGCGGCTGGAGCGGATGATCCACTTCGTTCCGCCACACATCGAGCAGGTCCGCGCCAAAGTGCCCGAGCTCGTTTCTCAGGTCGACATTGTTCTCGGCAACCTTGAAGACGCCATTCCCATTGACGCCAAAGAAGCAGCGCGCGCCGGGTTTATCGCCATGGCGCGCTCTTGCCATTTCGGCAGCACTGGCTTGTGGACGCGCATCAACGCGCTCAACTCGCCGTGGGCGCTCGATGATGTGACCGAGATCGTCGCAGCCATTGGCGACAAGCTCGACGTCATCATGCTGCCGAAGGTCGAAGGCCCCTGGGACATTCATTACCTCGATCAATTGCTCGCCCAGCTCGAGGCCAAACACCGCGTCGGCAAGCCGATCATGATCCACGCGCTCATTGAAACCGCCGAAGGCGTCAACAATGTCGAGTCGATCGCCGTTGCGTCGCCGCGCATGCACGGCATGAGTCTCGGTCCGGCCGACCTCGCCGCATCGCGGGCGATGAAGACAACGCGAGTCGGCGGCGGTCATCCCGATTACAAGGTGCTGGCCGACGCCTGCGCGGCCGACGCGCCGCGGGCGGCTTTCCAGCAAGATCTATGGCACTACACGATCGCCAAAATGGTCGACGCCTGCGCGGCCGCCGGCATCAAACCGTTCTACGGTCCGTTCGGCGATTTCGCCGATGCCGCCGCTTGCGAAGCGCAATTTCGCAACGCCTTCCTCATGGGCTGCGTCGGAGCCTGGACGCTGCATCCAAGTCAAGTGCCGATCGCCAAGCGGGTGTTCTCGCCTGATCTCGCCGAGGTTGCGTTTGCCAAGAAAATCCTCGCCGCCATGCCCGACGGCAGCGGCGCGGTCATGATCGACGGCAAGATGCAGGACGACGCCACCTGGAAACAGGCCAAGGTGCTGGTTGACCTCGCGAAACTGGTCGCGCAAAAAGACCCGGAAATGGGCAAGCGTTATGGACTATGAACAGGCGTTTAGCGCAGCGTTGCATTCCCGCCCCAGTCGGGCTGTAAATTAGTTCGCGTTATGAGCACGATTCGCAACGCGAAGTATCAGATCGGCCAAGTCGTCCGCCACCGTATCTATCCGTTCCGCGGCGTGGTGTTCGACATCGACCCGGTATTTGCCAATACCGAGGAATGGTACCAGGCGATCCCCGCCGAGGTGCGGCCGCACAAGGACCAGCCGTTCTACCATCTGTTCGCCGAGAACGACGAAACCGAATACGTTGCTTACGTCTCGGAACAGAATCTTTTGCCGGACACCAGCGGCGAGCCGCTGCGCCATCCGCAAGTCGACGAAGTTTTCATCAAAGACGGCAAAGGCGGCTATCGTCCGCGCGCCGCGCTCAGGCACTAAAGCCGGCCGCACTAAAGCTGCGGCGCTAACGACGCGGCGCTACTCCCAAAGATCCGAACACGAGTGCGAGCGCGCGCCGCCTTTTGCGCAGGCCGGCGCGCTCACTGCTTAGGGTTTGCCGGAGGCCTGTGGCGCCGATGCTGGCGGCGGGTTGGACGATTGCGGCTGACCCTGCTGGCTTTCGAGCTTCTTGCGCGCTTCGTCGGCGCGGCGCTGCAATTCCTCCTGCAGCTTCTTCTGCTGCTCCTCGAACACTTTCGGATCGGTCGGCGGACCGTCATAGGCTTTGGCGAAATCGGCAAGCGGCAGGACGAGGCTGATCGGTTGACCGGTCGAGTTGATCGCCTGAATGACGAGCCCCTGCCCTTTCTTCAGCTTGGCGACCAAGTCGCCGGTGGCGTCGTAGTCGGCCATGCAGCCATTGGTGAAACATATAACGTACGGCGCGGTCATCGGCTGGTTCTGATCGACGATCACGCGCGTGCCATGAACGAGCTGCATGCCGAGTGGCAGCGTGACGCGCAGGAGTTTTTTCGGCTCGCCCTCCGGCTCGATCAGCACAGCGGCGACCACCGGCATGCCAGACTCGATGCGCGCGTCCTTGCCGGTGAAGCAGACCTGCTTGGCGTTGGGGTCGTTGTTCTGGCCCTTGAGGCAGAACTTGGTCCACGGCGAATAGATTAGCTGCACCTGTTGCTGCTGTTCGCCTTGGGCTTGTGCCGGCGCCTGCTGCTGCGCTTCGGGCGCGGCCGGGGCAGCGGGAGCGGCGGGTTTCGCCGGCGCCGGCTTTTTCGCCGGCGCGGCCGGCTTTGCTGCCGGAGCGGGCGCGGGCGCGGCCGGCTGCTGAGCGAATGCTGAGCCGGCGGTCAGCGCGACCGCTGCGGCAAACACGAATTTGGCGATGGCAGCGAGCGTGCGGCTCGTCGGCAGCGCCGACGCCGACGCGTTCGAATAAGTCATGCGATGCAGTCCCTCTTTGCTGCTGCCGCTGCAAATCGTTTCAAAGGGAAATCGATTTGCCTGTGGTCAGACTGGCGTGTCGATCGAGTGTCGCGGCTTGAGCCGATCCGTCTTCCGCGTCGCGCGGGCCCCACCTGACGGTCAATCGGCGCAGATTACGGCAACACCGTGGCCCGGCCCAATACCGCAATTGCGCCCTAAGATCAAAGGCCGGGAACCCGCCGCCGTGACCGATTTCTCAGCTTCCACCGGGCCGAAGCCGCACGGCAAGCAGTCAATGCCCACCCTGCCCGGCTAACGCCATGCACGCCGTGATACAGTCGCGCAGTGAATCGCATTCTTTCGAGCGCTTTTTGCAGTTTCCAACGCTTGCCGCCGGCGCGGGTCGCCTGTCGCGCCGCGCTATGCGGCATGCTTGCTGGCGTTGCTTTCGCGTCGCCACAGATCGTGCACGCGGCGCCTGCGATTGCGATGCATGGCGCACCGGCGCTGCCGGACGATTTCACCGCCACGCCCTACGTCAATCCCGACGCGCCGAAAGCCGGCCGGATGATCGAAGGCGTGCTCGGCACCTTCGACAGTCTCAATCCGCTCATCGTCCAGGGCCTCGCGGTACAGACGATCCGCGGCTATGTCATCGAAAGTCTGATGGCGCGCGGCTACGACGAGCCATTTACGCTCTACGGCTTGCTGGCGCAGAGCGTCGACACCGACGACGCGCGCACTTTCGTGACCTTCACGCTCAATC
>JBKPIZ010000278.1:0-3472 GCA_046730495.1 Pseudomonadota bacterium | reverse complement strand
GACGCAAGACGCCGACGGTTTCTGGAACGAGCCGCGTTACACCGCAACCGGTTTTCCGCGCGTGTTCTATCTGCGCTATCACGGCTATGCGAAATATTTTCCGCTGTGGGCACTGGCGCGCTACCGCAATCTTAAGCGCGGCAATGCGCGGCGCGTGGCGTGGGGAATGTAACATCGCAGCCGTAGCCTGGATGGAGCGCAGCGAAGTCTGAGGCTACGGCGACTATTCGTGCTCGCGCGTCAGCACTGCGACCGTTCTGTTGATCAAAGGCGCCGCCAACAGGACAAAAGGCGTCATGATGATCCAAGCGATGACCCAAGATTTGAGCCAGTTGGCCACGAACATCCCCTGGCCAAGAAATGGGGCGCTGGCAATCGCAGCGGCAACGGCGCAGGTGAAACCGGATTGGATGAATCCGAACAGAAAATAGCCGTAGCGTTTTGGAATAAACATCATTCGCCGCGCTCCCCGATAACAGCATGTCAGATAATAGGCATTCGACCGCGCCGCGGGGCGATGGGTTTTGCCGCACTCAACCCACCCACTGCCGGTCGGTCATTTCGGCCGAAAGCAGAATGCGTTCGAGCCGGAACGATTTGCACGGAAAGCGGTCCCACTTTTTAATCGACTTGATCGCATGAGCGCGGGTTCCATTTGAACTGGTGCTCACCGGCGGCGTTGGCCATACGACCACCATGCAGTAGGAGGTCTGATACCAATGCCGGTCAGAGAAATTCTTGCAATGCTTGGCGTTGCGGAACGACGGCACGCCGCAGCTTCGAGCGATAGGAGTACACGCTGAAACTCAATACGGCGCAGGTCGCCCGGACGGTCAGTCAGCTCCAGGTTGAACCCTTACCTGAGGATCATCCTCTGGTTCCGCAGCTCAATCGCATTTTCGGAGATCACACCTATTTCCTCGACGGTTCCGGACTCAATATCCTCGAACCTGCCGCCGCCGCGTTGGAAGTTCCGCCGTCGAGCATTGGCGAGGTCGGAGTGCTGGTCAATGTCGCAAACTGGACCGACTCCAATCCGCCCAAGCTCGAAGTCCATGAGCCGGAACTGACCGACACGACGGTCGCGCTCGGGGCCGACGGCGAAGGCTCGTAACGGGCGGCGAAGCGTGGGTCATTCCGGCCGAACGCGCGGAGCGCGTGCGAGCCGGATCTATAATCACGATCCTCTCAAACCATTGAAAGCGAAGAATTTCGTCGTGCGGTGACTATGCGTTCCGGCTGTCGTGGCGCCTGTCATCTGGCCGCGCGGCTTCGCGTGGGCCCCGTTGGCTTGGCCGGAACGACCGTAAGGCTACGCCGCGCTGGCTGAAGTGCGGGCAGCCTGCTGCGCCGCTTCTTTCGCCGCCTTCTCGCGCGCTTCGTTGGCGCGGATTTCCGAAAGCCGCAACTGTACCTGGCTGTCGAACACATATTGCGCCGGGCGCTGCTTGGAGAGATCGATTTCCGGCGCCATCGGACCTTCGGTGCGCACGCCGCGCAGCGCAATGCCGAACGCTTCCAGCGGATGGGCCATCATCGCTTCGGCGGCGGTCGCCTCATAGCCGCAATGCGCCATGCAGTTTGCGCATTTTTCATAACGGCCGGTGCCGTAAGCGTTCCAGTCGGTGTCTTCCATCAATTCCGTGAATGTCTTGGCATAGCCTTCGCCGAGCAGGTAGCACGGCTTCTGCCAGCCGAAGACGTTGCGCGTCGGCATGCCCCACGGCGTGCAATGGAATTCTTGGTTGCCGGCGAGGAAGTCGAGGAACATGCCGGAATGGGTGAGATTCCAGTTCTTACCCTTGCCGAGCGCGAACACCTTGCGGAACAGCTCCTTGGTCTTGCGCCGGTTGAGAAAGTGCTGCTGGTCCGGTGCGCGCTCATAGGCATAGCCGGGCGAGATCGAGACGCCGACGCCAAGCTCGGAGGTGAGATCGAGGAACTTGGCAATATCCTCGGCCGGATGGCCGTCGAAAATCGTGCAGTTGACGTTGACGGTGAAGCCCTTGGCCTTGGCCGCCCGGATCGCGGAAACGGCTTTCTCGAAGCCGCCTTCCATGCACACCGACTTGTTGTGATGTTCTTTGATGCCGTCGAGATGCACCGAGAAGAACAGATAGGGCGACGGCTCGAACAGATGCAGCTTCTTTTCCAGAAGCAGCGCGTTGGTGCACAGCGACACGAATTTCTTGCGTGCAACAACGCCGTTGACGATTTCGCCGATCTCTTTGTGGATCAGCGGCTCGCCGCCCGGAATCGCCACCATCGGCGCGCCGCATTCGTCCACGGCGTCGAGACATTCCTGGACCGAAAGCCGCTTATTGAGGATGGCGTCGGGATAATCGATCTTGCCGCAGCCGAAGCATGACAGATTGCAGCGGAACAGCGGCTCGAGCATGAGCACGAGCGGATAGCGCTTGCGCCCGGCGAGACGCTGGCGGAGCACATAAGCGCCGACTTTGACTTTTTGTCGTAGTGATACGGCCAAGGTTCTGATCCTCGTAGTTGTTATTGTTTGATGGCTAGATAGTTTCCGCGGCCCGGCGAGCGCTGACGGTGCCGCCGTCGACAAGTTCCGGCGGCAGGCGGAATTCGATCGTTTCGTGCCGCCCGGTGAGCTGGCTGACATCGACCGGATTGAGCCGCCGCAGCGCCTCGATGACGTCTTCGACCAGCACTTCGGGCGCCGACGCGCCGGCGGTGATGCCGACGGTCTTGGCGTTCTTGAACCAGCTCGCATCGAGCTCGCTACCGTCGGCGATCAGATAGCTCGGCGTGCCGGCCTCTTCGCCGATCTCACGCAGCCGGTTGGAGTTAGAGCTGTTCTTGGCGCCGACCACAAGGATGACGTCGACGAGCTTGCTGAGTTCGCGAACCGCGGTCTGGCGGTTCTGCGTCGCGTAGCAGATGTCGCGCGTCTCCGGTCCGACGATATTGGTGAAACGGTTGTGAAGCGCGGCGATGATGCCGCGGGTGTCGTCCACGCTCAGCGTGGTCTGCGTCACATAAGCGACAGGCGTGTCGGAGGGGATGTCGAGCTTGTCGACGTCGCTTTCGGTCTGAACCAGAGTCACCGGCTCGGCGATCTGGCCCATCGTGCCTTCGACTTCGGGATGGCCGGCATGGCCGATCAGAACGAGGCGGCGGCCCTGCGCCACATAGCGTTTGCCCTGATTGTGCACCTTGGTGACCAAGGGACAGGTCGCGTTGAGCACCGGCAGATTGCGCGAGGCCGCCTCTTCCTCGACGCTTTTGGCGACGCCGTGCGCGCTGAAGATCGTCACCGCATTGGGTGGCACTTCGGAAAGGTCTTCGACGAAGTGGGCGCCTTTGGCTTTCAGGCTCTCCACCACATGCTTGTTGTGCACGATCTCGTGGCGGACATAGACGGGCGGCCCGAATTTCTGCAGCGCCCGCTCGACGATTTCGATGGCGCGCACCACGCCGGCGCAAAAACCACGAGGCTGGGCCA
>JBKPIZ010000277.1:0-3508 GCA_046730495.1 Pseudomonadota bacterium | reverse complement strand
ACGTCATGCTGCGGCAATGCATCGGCGGAGAGGCCGGCGGCTGTGCGAACTTCGTCCGAGACGACGACCTCGCATGCAAGGCTCTTGGTCATGTCCTGCAGCCGCGCCGCGACATTGACGGCGTCGCCGAGCGCGGTGAATACCGTGCGGTCGCGAAAACCGACGTCGCCGACGATGACTTCGCCGGCGTGAATGCCGATGCCGTATTGGATCGGGTCGCGGATTTCGGTGACGAACTGGTGATTGAGATACGCGACGTTTGACGCAACCAGTGACGCCGCGCGCAACGCCTGGCGGCACGCGGTGGCGCGATCGACATCGAGCCCGAACAAGGCCAGCACGCCGTCGCCGACGAATTGATTGGGCTGCCCGCCCGCCTCGGTCACCGCCTGGCAGGCCGCATCGACAAACCGATTGATCAAAAAGACGATGTCGAACGGCAGCCGCTGCTCGCTCAATCTGGTCGAGCCGCGCATATCAACGAACATGCTCACCACATAGCGCTCCTCGCCGATATTGATGCGGCGGCGGTTGCGGACGAAATCCGCGCCGATATGGGGCGGCAAGATCGGAATAACGGCGACGTCGGTCTGCGGTCGCAATTGGCACGCCAGCCGGATCGACGGATCGCCGCCCCCGACGCGATCGAGCACGAAGGCTTCGCGGCGAGACGGACGCGGCAAGCTGGTGCGATCGCTGACGATGCGGACGCGGCATGTCGAGCAGCGCGCGCGGCCGCCGCAGAGGCTGGCGTGCGGAATCTTGAAGCGCAAACTCGCTTCCAGGACGCTCAAGCCTTTCGGAATACGAACCTGCTTGTCCGGATACGACACGGTGACCATGCCGTGCCGGCGCTCGCGCAAGCTGCGCACGCCGCGGGCGGCGAACACCAGCGCCAGCGCAACCGCGTAGCCGATCGGAAAGTAAAACAGGGTGATCTCGTCAACGACGGCGCGCTGGGGCGGCGCCATGGGCTTGATATGTTCGGCGCGCCATTGCGGATCCTTGGCCAGCACGGTCACTTCTTCGGCGCCATGATGCGCGCCGATCATGGCGAGTGGCGGCAACAGCACCGCGACGGCGAGCAGGATGGGCGCCGCCCATTTGAAGAACGGCTTCATCCGCAGCCAGAAATAGAGCCCGATGCAGGCGTGAGTCCAGGCGATTGTCAGCAGCGTAAATTGCACCGCGACCATGTACGGTCTCGCCACCCAATAGGCGAAGAGCGGCGCCGCGTAGTTCACCGGATCGCGCCCGAAAACCCAGCCGGCCAGCCGTACCACGCCGAAATGACTCGCCAGCCATAGCGGTATGCTCAAGCCCAAAAGCAACTGTGTGATCTCGGCAATCGTGTAGCGAAAATGGCGGCGCTGGTAGAGCGCCCACAGGCCGAGCGAAAAATGGATCGCGGCTGCGCTGTAGAGCGTGGCGTTGACAATCGGAATTCGCCACCACCAGATGTGAAGCGTGAGCCACTTTTCCATCAGCGCGTAGGAAACATTGCCGAGCGCGTGATTGAAAAAATGCGAGAAGATGTAAGAGAACATCACGAGCCCGCAGGCGAGCCGCACTTGCCGAACACCGATACCGCGCAGCCAATTGGCGACGCCGGGGGCGACGCCGATCCCGGGCGTGTTCACGCCAGTGATTGCTGGTGCTTGCACCGACATACGGAGACCCTTTAGCGCGTCGACGACGCGATAGGCGTTCTCAATCATTCCGTTTGGTACTGGCGGTAAACGGTTGACGGCGCGTTCACCGCCCTTGGAGTGCAACCGTGCAGGGAACAGGAACCTGCCGCAAGCCCCTATGAAGAGTTTATTGACGCAGGTCGCAGACAAGTTCACCGGCGACAGGCAGTTGTAGCGAAGGCAGCATGGGGTCGAACTCGACCAAACCTCGCGATTTCGCCGATAAGCCCGGCTCGAAGGCGCCCTGCAGTGGGGACGTTGTGCGTGGTATAAATTCCGAACGGCTTGGCGGGGGGATCTCGATGTGGTGAGCGCGCGATTGTTACTGCCCGTTGTCGGGGCCTGTTTGCTGTCGGCCTGCGCCGCTCCGCGCTGGGTGAAGCCCGACGCATCAAAAAGCGATCTGGCACAAGATCAATCCGTCTGCATGCGCACTCTTCAAGAACCGCCGCCGCCGGGGACCACGAACGAGCAGGTCTACCAAGCATGCATGACCACGCGGGGCTGGACGCTGCAAAACGCGCCGGGAAACAATAAGCCCGGCGGCAGCGGACTTGGGCGTGGATATGCGAGCGTCGAATTTTGGCCTCGATCAAGTCCACCGGCGTCGGCAGCATTAAACCGAACATCAACGAATAGAGGCACTTGGCCGGAGCGCACCGCCGACGCTGGTCGAGCGAGCTGCCCGCGCGCCGACACACCGTAAAAACCGCCTTCCGTGATACCTGTCACAGAACGTCTGGCCGGTTCTGCCATGCTTACGGCGTCGCTACAGAGAGCGAGCGTGTCATGAAAACGATCTTCGTGGTTATGGTCCTTGCGTTCGCATTCGCGACCGGCATGGCTTTCACCACGATCATTGCGCAGACCGTGTCATGAGAGACCTATTGATGTTTTTTGGTCGAGGCTTTGCGCTCTTCGCCGGCGGACCGGCGGTTATTTATCACTATCCGCTCTTGAGCCGCGGTGCTGTGGTCGTGGAAGCGCGAAAGCGCGGGGGAGGACCATCGGAATGGTAAGATATGTTGCGTTTGTTGTTCTCGCGTGTGCGTTCGTAGCGGGTTTGTGGATCACGGTGCAGACGCATCGACTTTATGCCCAAACAGCATCAGTGATGGTCGCGACCGGCACGGTCCGTTAGCGCACCGCGCGTGCGCGCGCTCGTTTGGATCGGGGCGTTCGTTTAACGCCGGCAGAAACGCGTGGCCGGTTTGACGCGGGTTTTCAGTAGCCGTTGCGCGCCAAATACACACCGGGAGCGGCCGGGCGGAAACTAACGGTGCGCAGCGGCTCAAACCGCAACGCCGCTCAATGCATCAGCGTGTGCACGCCGTACGCCACGAAGCTCGAAAATGCCAATACCAGTGGCGCTGCACAACAAAATGCAAGAAGGACCTGGGCGGTAATGCGGAGCAAGGGTCGCTGGTTGGCGACGCCGGTTAAATAACTCATCTGACGCTCCCAATTTTTTTATTGGGTCAGGCGAGGCGGGTGACACCTCGCCGTGCTTGAGCGTTTTTGGCACGCCGGCGCCCCCTCGTCTGTGACCGATATCACAGCCCATCGACCCCATTGGCTGACCTAAGGATTTTACCTTTGGTCATTGACGACATGGCGGTCGGACGGCACCGCGATGCCCGACACGACGGCGAGCCGGCTTGGACGGTCGGACTGCCGACGAAAGCGGTCGCGGAACAAACCAAGGAGCGGCTCGGTTTCCTTTGGTGCGCCTGCGAGCCAACGGCAATCGGGCGATGTGCGCAGCGCCTCGCCTGGCCCGATGGGTGCTGGAGCAGCGCGCGCCAGCGGCCGATATG
>JBKPIZ010000276.1:0-22942 GCA_046730495.1 Pseudomonadota bacterium | reverse complement strand
TTTGGTTGGTGAAGGATGACGACATGACGAAGCTCGGATGGCCCATGGCATTGCCGAGATTAACGAGGCGACCTTCCGACAGCAGAATGATGCTCTTGCCGTCGGGGAATTCGATCTCGTCGACTTGCGGTTTGACGTTGTGCCATTTCAAGTTGCGCAGCGCCGCCACCTGAATCTCGCTGTCGAAATGGCCGATATTGGCGACGATGGCGCGATGCTTCATCTTGCGCATGTGCTCGATAGTGATGACGTCGACATTGCCGGTCGCGGTGACGAAAATGTCGGCGCGCGGCGCCGCGTCCTCCATGGTGACGACTTCATAGCCTTCCATGGCGGCTTGCAGCGCGCAGATCGGATCGATCTCGGCGACCATGACGCGGCAGCCGGCCTGGCGCAGCGACGCCGCCGAGCCTTTGCCGACGTCGCCGAAGCCCGCGACCATTGCGATCTTGCCGGCCATCATCACGTCGGTGCCGCGGCGGATGCCGTCGACCAGCGACTCGCGGCAGCCGTAGAGATTGTCGAATTTCGACTTGGTGACACTGTCGTTGACATTGATTGCGGGGAACAACAGCCGCCCTTCCCGCTCCATCTGATAGAGCCGGTGCACGCCGGTCGTGGTCTCCTCGGTGACGCCCTTGATATTTTTGGCGACGGTCGAATACCAGCCGGGCCGTTCCTTGAGCCGCTTGCCGATCGCGGCGAACAGTACTTCCTCTTCCTCATTGCCCGGATGCGCGATCACGCCCGCATTGCTCTCGGCCTGCATGCCGAGATGCAGGAGCAGAGTGGCGTCGCCGCCATCGTCGAGGATCATGTTAGGGCCGCCGCCGTCGGACCATTCGAAAATCCGGTGGGTGTAGTTCCAATATTCCTGCAGCGTCTCACCCTTAACCGCGAACACCGGCGTGCCGGCGGCGGCGATGGCGGCGGCGGCATGGTCCTGGGTCGAATAAATGTTGCATGACGCCCAGCGCACGTCGGCGCCGAGGGCTTTCAGAGTCTCGATGAGGACCGCGGTCTGGATGGTCATGTGCAACGAGCCGGCGATACGCGCGCCGCGCAGCGGTTGTTGGGGCCCGAATTCCTCGCGGGTCGCCATCAGGCCGGGCATTTCGGTCTCGGCGATGGCAATCTCCTTGTGGCCCCAATCTGCAAGACCGATGTCCTTGACGACGTAATCGGCGGCTGAAGCATGCGTTTTTGTTTTCGCGGACGTTGTCATGAGCATCCTTTTCGCTGGAAAGCCGGCACCGCCGCGGCGCCATGCCGGCGGCGTGGCTGGTCGGGATCATGCTTTAGCAGGGCCGCGCCGCGACGGCAATAAAGACATAAAGATACCTTTATACGCTAGCTTTTGAACGTTTGCCGCCATCCGGCATTCTGCCCTCATGAACCAACAGCCCGATGACAAAAGCGGAAGCTCCATCAAATCGTTACGGGCGCTGGCGGCGGCCGAGGGCGAGTGCACGCGATGTCCGCTCTATCGCAACGCCACTCAGGCGGTGCCGGGTGAAGGTCCGAAAGCGGCCGATTTTATGCTGGTCGGCGAGCAACCCGGCGACAAAGAGGACTTGGCCGGGAAGCCGTTCGTCGGGCCGGCCGGCCGCATTCTCGATTCCGCGCTCAAAGACGCCGGCATCGCGCGGGAGGAGACTTTCGTCACCAACGCGGTCAAGCATTTCAAGCACGAGAGGCGCGGCAAGCGGCGCTTGCACAAGCGGCCCAACAATTACGAGATCGAGCGCTGCAAGATCTGGCTCGAACGCGAGCGCGACCTGGTCAAACCGTCGACCATCATCGCGCTCGGCGTCACCGCCGCGCGCAGCCTCACCGGCAAAACCGTGACCATCGCCAAAATGCGCCGCACGCCGGTTGAGCTCGCCGACGGTACCAAGCTTGTCGTTACCATCCATCCGTCCGCGCTGTTGCGCATCGAGGACGAGAACGATAAGCACGCCGCCTACCGCGATTTCGTTGCCGATTTGAAAGCGGCGCGCGCGGCCGCGGGCAAAGCGCCCGCTAAGGCATAATCCCGAAAAGTGGTTACCGGTTTCCCGCCTGCGGGAAGCCCCGCCAGCCGCTTGCCGTTTCGTTTGACGCTTCGGCGGGTGAAGCCAAGTCGGATGCCGATCAGCCGGCCTTCGGCGGTGGCGCTGTGGGCCGCTGCGCCGCTTTAACCACGCCGGCTTGCGTCAGCGCCGCCGCGATTTGCTGCATGCGTTTGATGAGATCGACGGCCGCGACCGGCGGCAACACCAAGCGGCAGGCCGGATAGCGGCGGCCGGTGATCGGCGCATTAGGTTTGACGTCGTCGAAACGGGTGACGCCAAACTCGATCCGCAAGGTCTGACCGTCGAAGATCAAACCGGTAACGGAATCGGCAAAAGTCTCGACCATATCGGCGCGGTCGACATAGCGAACGCTCGCTGCTGCCCGTTCAGGCGAGGCGGCCGGGGCAGGATTGGAGGCGCTGCCTTTTGTGGTCGGTTCGGGGTTCATCGGCTTTCTCCTGTTGGGGCGGCTATTTGCTCGCGACGCGCTGACTTTAGCCTTGGTCTTGGCTCTGGCTTTGCTTTTCGCCATGCGCAGCCGATCCTAAAGCATGATCCCGAAAAGTGGATACCGGTTTTCGGTCAAGATCATGCGCAAGAAACAAGCATAATCCCGAAAAGTGGATACCGGTTTTCGATCCATGCGCAAAAAATCCGCGATCAATCAGCTTCGCCGAAGCGCGAGGTGATCAGCGCCTCCAAGGCATCGACGGCGGCAGCGGCCTGCGGTCCGGTGGCGCTAATCGTGATCGACGTTCCCGGCGCCGCGGCGAGCATCATCAACCCCATGATCGAGGTGCCGCCGACAGTTTCGTGGCCGCGCGTCACCCGCACATCGGCATCGAATTTTTCCACGGTCTGTACAAATTTGGCCGAGGCGCGGGCGTGCAGGCCTTTTTTGTTGCAAATAACGAAAGCGCGAACCACGGCGTCCTCGGCGGCTTGCGCGTCCGGCATGCGGGCGCTGCTTTGCCCGGTGGCGTTCATTTGCCGGTCAGCACGCGGCTGGCGATGGTCACGTATTTACGCCCGGCTTCCTGCGCAGCGGCGACCGCTTCGGCGAGTGGGCACTCGTCGCGGACCTTGGCGAGCTTCACCAGCATCGGAAGATTGATCCCCGCCAGCACCTCAACCTTTGGCCGGCTCATGACCGAAATCGCCAAGTTCGACGGGGTGCCGCCAAACATGTCGGTCAGGATGGCGACGCCGTCGCCGCTGTCGACCCGCCGCACTGCTTCAATGATGTCCTTGCGGCGCTCCTCGACGTCGTCGTCGGGGCCGATGGTTATGGCTTCGATCTGGCCCTGGGGGCCGACAACGTGCTCCAGCGCGGCGCGGAACTCGACAGCAAGCCGCCCGTGGGTGACCAGCACAAGACCAATCATGGAACTCCCCGCGGGCGCGCCCCGGTTGCGCCGCACGAAAGGGTGCTCATCATGACCATCTAACGCCCCGGCGCAAGGGGCATTCTGGCCAATCTCCGGCTGTTGTTGCATCGCGGTAATGAGCGGGTTCCGCCAGCGCGGTATCCGGCCAAAGCGGCCAGAATCGCTCGCGCGTCAAGGATGGGCGCGGCGCCGAGTCCTGGATCATTATGGTTAATCAATTGCCAATCCGGCCGTTGGGCCGCCCCCAAGTCACTCCTAAGTCGCCCCCTCAGTCGCCGTTGAGATTGGTCAGGGCTCGCATGAAGTGACTATGGCCAAGACCAGCGGCAAGGCCGCGACCGCCGGTGCGACGGCGAGACGCGGGATCGGTATCCCTTCCACAATGGTTTCGCCGCGTTCGGGCAGGCGCTCGGCGTCTGCGGCGGCAAGATCGACGACAAGGCCGACAACTGCGCAAGCCTCATGATTGCGCCGCAGAATGCCGACGCCGCGTAGTTCGATCAGCCCGGCGAGGGCGTCGTTTGGCCGTACCAAAAGCCGACCGCCAGCCGCTTGAAGATGAACGCGATCGTCACCGACGAGTCGCGCGAAAGCGCCGGCATCGCCGCGCCCGGCCTCGAGCAGTTCCCATGCCAGCCGCGATTTGCCGGACCCGGAGGGACCGCGGATCAAGACCGCGCGCGCACCGACCAGCACCGCCGAGGCGTGCACGGTCGCGCCGCTAGGGATTGCCATTAGAGCGCCGGGAGCCGGACGATAAAGCGCGCGCCGAGCACGCGCGGTTCGCCGTCCACGCCTAGGGGACCGGTGCGATTCTCGACAGCGATCGAACCGCCGTGGGCTTCCACGATCTGTTTCGAGATCGACAGTCCGAGACCTGAATTTTGGCCGAATCCCTGATGTGGCCGATCGGTGTAAAATCGCTCGAAAATCTTCTCGCGCACCTCAGGCCGCACGCCGGGTCCGTCGTCGTCGACCAAAATCTCGACGTGCTGGCGTGAGCGCCGGCAGGTGACGCGAACCGTCCCACCGGCTGGTGAGAACGAACGCGCGTTCTCGATCAGGTTGTCGATGATCTGACCGAGACGCGAGTCATGGCCAGGGACCTGGAAGCCGCGCCCGGCACCGCTCTCGAACCGCAAAGTGACTTTGACGCAATCCTCGCGCTTCACTTCGTTTGCTACCGCAACCAGCGTGCTCAATAGCTTGGCGAAGTCGACCGGCGCCGCCTCCTGGCGCTGCAGCTCGGCGTCGAGCCGGCTCGCGTCGGAAATATCCGAAATCAAGCGGTCGAGCCGTTTGACGTCGTGTTGAATGATGGTGAGCAGGCGAGCACGGCTTTCGTCGCTCTTGGCGAGCGGCAAAGTCTCGACAGCCGAACGCAATGAGGTCAGCGGGTTTTTGAGTTCATGCGCCACATCCGCGGCGAAGCTTTCGATGCCTTCGATCCGGCTGTAAAGCGCATCGGTCATGTCGCGCAGCGTGCCCGACAGATGGCCGATCTCGTCGCGGCGGCGGGTAAAATCGGGAATCTCCACCCGCGAACGGATGCGGTGGCGCACGCGTTCGGCGGCGTCGGCGAGACGCCGCACCGGTTCGGCGATGGTGCCGGCTAACAGGATCGACAATACGATCATGACGGCCGCGGCGATCAGGAACACCTTAAGAATGGCAAGTCGTTCGGCTTCCACCATGTCGTCGATATCGGCGCCTTGGGTCGAGAGCATCAGGGCGCCGCGCACGGCGCGGAAGCGCTGAACCGGCACCGCAACTGAGACGATCACGTCACCGCGTTCGTTGATGCGCACCATGCTGGCTTTTTGCCCGTCCAGCGCGCGCGCCACTTCGCCATAGCCTTTGCCATCGTCCGGGCCGAGCTCGTGATACAGCGGAAGGTCGCCGCGTCCGAGCCACATCCGCAGCGCGATGAAAGCGCGCTCGAAGAAGCCGGGCTTTTCGGCGCTCGGCGGCGGCAGATCGTAACGCAAGATATCGCCGCGGCCGAAGAGGTTGCGGCTGTCCACGAGCAGCACGCCATCGCGATCATAAATGCGCGCACGCGTCTTGGTTGGCGAAACCAGCCGCCGCAGGATCGGCCCGACGCGCTCGGGATTAATCGGAAAATCGAGGCCGTACAGCGCGTCCTCGTTCGGACCGTAGCTTTCGCCCGGATGCAAATTGAGAAGCTTGTCGGGATCGAGCGTAATCGATGAATCGGTTTCCACGGTCGCCGACGATGCGATCGCGCCGGCAATGATCTCGCCCTGCACCAACAGACTCTGGATGCGGGCGTCGATCAGCCCGGCGCGAAACTGCGACAGCACAATAATGCCGATCGAAAGCGCAACGAGGCCGGTGATGTTAAGAACGACGATTCGGCGGGTGAGGCTCGACGAGCTCTGGGTGATAAAGAACTGCCAGCCGCGCGCCAGCCAAGCGCCAATGCCGGCGCCATGGCGCGCCGTCGCCTCAACGATGCCGGCGCTCTGGCTCTCGTTCTGGTTCTCGGCTGCAGTTGCCGCCGATGTTTCTGCGTCTGCGGTTCGATCGAGCACGTCGTCTGCCGGGGTTTCGATCGGCCTTCCGCCTGCCCTTCACCGCGGGCCGTCGCGGAGAAAGACGAGCGGGTGGCCGGACGCCATTACTACCGCACGTCAGCCGCCCAGTCAGGAGCCCAATTTGCGCTCACGCTTTTAGCCGCAGCCAGGCCGGTATGACGCCTGTTACTCGGCTGCGGAGGCTCCTATCTCTATCGCGTGTGACCCGCTTCGAAACGCCAGCCGGCGTTCCCGAATCATGCGCTCGCGCTTATTCCTTGAAGCGATATCCGACACCGTACAGCGTCTCGATCATGTCGAACTCGCCGTCGCTGGCTTTGAACTTCTTGCGCAGCCGCTTGATGTGACTGTCGATGGTGCGATCATCAACATAGACCTGATCGTCATAGGCCGCATCCATCAAGGCGTTGCGGCTTTTCACCACGCCCGGTCGGCTCGCCAGAGCTTGCAGGATCAGAAACTCGGTTACTGTGAGCGTCACCGGCTCGTTTTTCCAGGTGCAGGTGTGGCGCTCCGGATCCATGCGCAGCTGACCGCGCTCGAGCACCTTGCTGTCCGCCTCCTTCGGCATGCTGCCGTCTTTGGGCGAAGCACGGCGCAGCACGGCTTTAACGCGCTCGACCAAAAGGCGCTGTGAAAATGGTTTGCGGATGAAATCATCCGCGCCCATTTTCAACCCGAACAGTTCGTCGATCTCCTCGTCCTTCGACGTCAGAAAGATCACCGGCAGATCGGATTTCTGGCGCAGCCGGCGTAACGTCTCCATGCCGTCCATACGCGGCATCTTGATATCGAGAATGGCGAGATCGGGCGGCGCGGTCTTAAAACCGTCGAGTGCCGAAGCGCCGTCGGTATAGGTGGTGATCCGGTAGCCTTCGGCTTCGAGCGCGATTGAAACCGAGGTGAGGATATTGCGGTCGTCGTCGACGAGAGCGATTGTCGGCATGGCGGCCTTCTAACATGATCTGACATGAGTCGGCCGCAGCATCATCAGCCCGGCCCCATAAGCCTTTGAATCCCCATGTGGGGGCGGAAGTGTGACCAGACAAGGCAAAATCGGGGCAATTCCGATGGCGCACACTACCCCCGCAGGCTTTAAGAGCCTCTAAATGGGAACCGACGGGAACCGGGCCGTGACGCCCTCCGATAAAGCCCCAAATAGCGCCCCCAGTAATGCCTCTATGGCCGAATCCAACCGCCCCGAAGGAGCAAACCGCTTAAATCCGGATCGGCCGTTGCCAGGCGTTATGCCGGACCGGCTGCCGGAAACCGCTCCGACGCCGAATTTTGACGCCAAATCAACGGCAAAAAAATTGCTGCGCTCAGTCCGCGCCGGCGCGCTCGGGACGATCGACCGCAACACTGGCCATCCGTTCGGCTCGCTCGTTAATGTCGCAACCGACAGCGATGGGTCGCCGCTGATCCTGATATCCCGGCTTTCCGGCCATACCGCCAATCTTGAAACGGACAGCCGCGCCTCGGTGCTGCTTGTCGCCGCCGGCAAAGGCGATCCGCTCGCGCATCCACGGCTGACCGTGCTCGGCAGTTTTGCAAAGATTGCGGATGACGCGGCTGACGAAGCCCGCTTGCGCCGGCGTTTTCTGGCGCGGCATCCGAAGGCCGAGCTTTATGCCGGCTTTGCCGATTTTGCGTTCTGGCGCATGACTGTTGCATCCGCGCATCTTAATGCCGGCTTCGCCCGCGCCGCCGATCTCACAGCGGCCGATGTCATGACCGATATTACCGGCGCCCGCGATCTGCTTGAAATCGAAGCAAGCGCCGTCGCCCATATGAATGACGATCACGCCGATGCAGTCGGGCTTTACGCAACACAATTATTGGGCGCCCCAGCGGGACCGTGGCGGGTGATCGCGCTCGATCCAGACGGCCTGGACCTTGGTTGCGGCGACGCTGTGCTGCGCCTGGAATTCCCACAGCGCCTCACGGGCGCCGGGCAATTGCGCGAGGTTTTGGCCGATTTGGCGAAACGGGCGCGCGGCAACTCATAATTCGACTGGATATTTCGCCGATCGATCTCGCTGCACTGCAGCGTTGGAACGTGCCAGCCGTGAACCGGTTAGGCATTCCGGATGCAGCGGCCTTGGCAGCGGCAGGGCGGCTGGATATAGGGTCGCAATGCTTGCCGCCGAGGCCGGTGAGCTAGCCGGGGCCGCCGCTCGGGCGGCTCCATACCAACGAAGAGGCGCGATAAGAAACGGTCAAACCAAGCGGCGAACCAATAGCCGGGAGGCAGCCGCGCCAAGCGGCCAAAGCGGAGGCTTAAGGTGGTGGAAACGGGTGTGCGGAACGGCGGGCACGGCGCCGATAAGTTCGGTTTCAAGAATCTTGCGGGCGTTCATTGGAATTTGCCTGATACCATTTTGGTGGAGCACGCCATCAGAAATGGCGAAGGCGCGCTCGTGCAGGGCGGCGCCTTCTGCGCCGAGACCGGCGTCCACACCGGCCGCAGCCCCAAGGACAAACACGTTGTCGTCGACGCGCTCACTGAACACACGGTGTGGTGGGGCGGCAACCGAAAACTCAGCCAGGCCAATTTCCAGCTGCTCTACGACGACATGATCGCGCATGCGCGCGGCAAGACCCTATACGCGCAGGACCTCTATGGCGGCGCCAATGCAAAATACCGGATAAAAACGCGCGTCTTCACCGAGTTCGCCTGGCATTCTTTGTTCATTCGCCAATTGCTGATCCGGCCCAATATTTTCGAACTGGCCGACTTCGTTCCGGACCTGACCATCGTCGATTTACCGAGTTTTAAAGCCGATCCGACGCGCCACGGCGTGCGCAGCGACACGGTTATCGCCATCGACTTCACCAAGAAGGTCATTCTGATCGGCAACTCGTCCTATGCCGGCGAGATGAAAAAATCGGTGTTCACCACGCTCAACTTCTACCTGCCGGCGCAAGGCGTGATGCCGATGCACTGTTCGGCGAATGTCGGCAAAGCCGGCGATGTGGCCCTGTTCTTCGGACTGTCAGGTACCGGCAAGACGACGCTGTCGGCCGATCCGAACCGTACGCTGATCGGCGACGACGAGCATGGCTGGAGCGAGGAGGGCGTCTTCAATTTCGAGGGCGGCTGCTACGCCAAATGCATCAATCTGTCCGAAGACGCCGAGCCGGAGATTTACGCTGCGACCAACCGCTTCGGCGCAGTGCTGGAAAATGTCATTTTCGATCCGGATACCCGCGTTTGTGATTTCGAGAGCGACAAGCGAACTGAAAACACCCGTTCTGCCTATCCGATCGAATTCATGCCGCTCGCCTCGCGCAGCGGCTGCGCCGGACAGCCGAAGAACATCATCTTTTTGACCGCTGACGCGTTCGGTGTGATGCCGCCGATCGCCAAGCTCACGCCGGCGCAGGCGATGTATCATTTCCTTTCCGGTTACACCGCCAAAGTCGCCGGCACGGAAAAAGGCCTGGTGGGCGTCGCGCCGGAATTCTCGACCTGTTTTGCCGCGCCGTTCTTGCCGCGGCCGCCCGCCGAATACGGCAACCTGTTGCGCGACATGATCAAGAAGCACGATGTCGATTGCTGGTTGGTCAATTCCGGCTGGACCGGCGGCATTTACGGCGTCGGCCGGCGCATGCCGATCAAGGCGACGCGCGCGCTTGTGACTGGCGCGCTCGACGGCTCACTGAAAAATGCGAGCTACCGCACCGATCCGTATTTCGGCTTCGCGGTGCCGACGTCGGTGCCGGGCGTCGAGCCGCACCTGCTCTACCCGATGAAGACCTGGAAGGACAAAGCCGGCTTCGACGCCACCGCGCGCAAGCTCGTCGGCATGTTCCAGAACAATTTCACCAAATACGAGAAGCACGTCGACGCCGAAGTCCGCGACGCTGCGCCGGAGGTGCGGCTGGCGGCAGAGTGACGATCGGCGTTCCTGATTGAGAAATTCTCGCTTTTAAATCCTAGAGGTTGCGCCGCTGACTCGCTACGATCGCAGCTCAATAGGGGGTTTTTCATGACAGCGTCCTCACGTCTACATTAAAGTAGTTGAAACCGGCGCGTGAATGTCCTGCCATGGGTAGGCGCACCAACTAATTTTCGTTAGCTCTCCTGTATCTCGCGGCCAGCGCGCCGCGCCCAGTTCTCCCAGGCGCGGTTGAGCGTGTAATCGTTCCGCCGCCCAACGATCTGGTCGATTTCGCCAGGGCTCAGAAACTTGATCTCGCCGAGCGCCATGGCCTGCATCTGCAGCTTGGCGCCGACTTCCAGATAGACTGAAACGAATACGGCGTGGCGGACCGATCGGCCGACCACGGTGGCGCCGTGACCGCGCATCAGCGTGGTCGGCCGTGCGCCAAGAAGCTGCGCCAGATCGCGTCCCATCGCCATGTCGCTCACCAGCAAGGTCGTATCGCCGAATTTATCGCGGCAATCCCAAGTCGGCACTTCGTGTCCGATATGGGCGCACATGTGCAGGAACGGCTTGAGCTTTTTTGTCGTGACGCCGAATGGAATGACGCTCGGCGAGTGGTTGTGCACGACCGCGTGCACGTCGGGCCGCGCCTCATAGATCGCGCCGTGGATGAAGCGTTCCACGTAGGGCGCCGCCGCGTTCTTATCGATCGCCTCGCCCTCGAGCGTATATTCGACGATATCGGCGCGTTCGATGCGCTCGGGCGCGCGCGCGCGCGACAATAGGTAATGCTTGGGATTTTCGGGATGGCGTGCGCTGACATGGCCGAATGAATCGACGATGCCCTCATTGGCCAGAATGCGATTGGCGGTGACTAACTCCTCAACAACGAAATCGAGCCTGCTCATGCGGTATCCTCCCCGAGGATACTTGTAGCGGCAGCACGCCGCGGGACTCAACGCCCGATCTGGGCTATGGCATCACCGATGCAATTTCGGGGACGTTCAATGTTGCGGCGTTTGGCAATCGTCGTTTCGTTCGCAGCGGCGCTGCCGCTGGCTGCCGCGGCGAGCGCGGCCGAATTTCCCGATCATCCGATCCGGGTGATCGTGTCGGCGCCCGCGGGCGGCGGCGTCGATACCATCACCCGCATTGTCACCGACAAGATGCGCACGGCGCTCGGTCAACCGCTCATCGTCGAAAACAAACCGGGGGTGAGTGGCAGCCTCGCTGCCGAAACTGTGTTCAAGGCTGAGCCGGACGGCTACATCCTGCTCGCGTCGCAGCCCGCGCCGATCACAACCGCCGCGTTCCTGTACAAGTCGCTCAACTACGCGCCTGCGGAGCTCGTTCCGGTTGCGATCATGTCGCACGTGCCGAACGTCGTTCTCGTCCGCAAGGATTTCCCGGCCAAGAGCGTGCAGGAACTGATCGCTTACGCCAAAGCCAATCCGGGCAAGATCAACTATGCCTCGCAGGGTATCGGCACCACCTCGCACACGACTGCCGAACTGTTTCAGTCGATCACCGGCACCAAGCTGACGCACGTGCCGTACAAAGGCACCGCTCCGGCGGTCAACGACCTTCTCGCCGGCAATGTCGATCTGATGTTCAACGAACTTGCCACCTCGATCGAACTGAACAAATCCGGGCAGGCGCGCATTCTCGCCGTCACCGTGAAGGACCGTGTGCCGGCGCTGCCGGATATTCCGACATTGGAAGAGGTCGGCGTCCACGACTGCATCTCCGATACCTGGCACGCTATCAGCGCGCCGCCGAAAACGCCGCCCGCGATCGTCGCCAAGCTCAATGCTGCCGCCAATGCGGCGATGCGCGATGCTGGTCTGCGCGAGCGTTTTGCCGCGCTGAGCATCGGCCCGGGTGGCGGCACGCCCGCCGAGGCGAGCGCCTTCGTCAAAGAAGAGACGCAGCGCTGGGGCGACGTAATCCGCAAGGCCAGCATCGAGCCGGAGTAGCAAGGAGATCGGATGTCGGAGATCAGAAGTCAGAGGCAGGATAATCTGATATAGTTTTCTGACATCCGAAATCTGACATCCGATCTCTGACTACCATGAAAGTCATTATCGCAGGCGGCGGCATCGGCGGGCTCACCGCCGCGCTGATGCTGCACGCACGCGGCATCCAATGCGAGGTGTTCGAGCAATCCGATCAGATCCGCGAGCTCGGCGTCGGCATCAATACGCTGCCGCACGCGATCAAGGAGCTTGCCGGACTCGAACTTTTGCAGCGGCTCGATGCGGTCGCGATCCGCACCTATGAGCTGTTCTATACCAATCGCTTCGGTCAGGAGATCTGGCGCGAGCCGCGCGGGCTCGACGCCGGCTATGACGTGCCGCAGTTTTCGATCCATCGCGGCCGGCTGCAGGGCGTGATCCATGACGCCGTGCGCGAACGGATCGGCGAGCAGCATATCCATACCGGCCATCGCCTCGGCGTCTTCCGTCAGGATGAATCCGGCGTCACAGCCTATTTCTTTGATCGCAACGGCGCGCACCGTGCCACCGCTTACGGCGACATCTTGATTGGTGCCGACGGTATTCATTCGGCGGTGCGTGAAGCGCTTTATCCCAGTGAGGGCCCGGCGCGCTGGAACGGCGCCATGCTGTGGCGCGGCGCGACCGAATGGCCGCGATTCTTGACCGGCCGCTCCATGATCGTGGCCGGCGGCATGGCGGCCAAACTTGTCGTCTATCCGATCGCCGAGGGTTCGCGTGACGGCCTGCGGCTCACCAATTGGGCGGTGGTCGCTAAAATCGGCGACGGCTCGACCCCGCCGCCGCGCAAGGAGGATTGGTCACGCCCCGGACGCATTGAAGAGCTCGAGCCGCACATACGCCGATTTGAAATTCGGCACGTCGATGCGCAAGCCTTGATCGCGGCAACGCCGGAATTTTGGGAATACCCGATGTGCGACCGCGATCCGCTGCCGCGCTGGTCATTCGGACGCGTCACGTTGCTCGGCGACGCCGCACATCCGATGTATCCCGTCGGTTCGAACGGGGCCTCGCAGGCCATTCTCGACGCCCGCGCTCTTGCCGACCATTTGATTGCCGCCGAGCACCCCATGCAAGCGCTGTGGGCCTATGAGCGCGATCGCCTGCCGCCGACGGCGCAAATCGTGCAGATGAATCGAAGCGGCGGACCGGAAGGCGTCATCGACGCGGTCGAAGAACGCGCACCTGACGGATTTACCAATATCGACGCCGTGCTCTCCTATGAGGAGCGCAAAGCCATCGTCCGCGGCTATGCTACGACCGCGGGCTTTGCCAAAGAACAGGTCAATAAAGCGCCGGCCGCGGCTGGTGGCGAACGATGACGATCGGAACAAAGCGGCCAGCTATTGTTTTAGGTTGGTAACAGGCCCAGTATGGCCGATGGCGCCCGCGGTTTTTGATATGCGGCGCAAGACAATGGCGATTGAGCAAGCGCTCCCGTCTTACAGTTTATGAGTTCGCCAATGAGCAAACATTCTGATCAAGTCGTCAACGACATCGCCGGACGCTATTTGCTCGTGCTCGGTGCTGCCGCGGCAGATTTGTGGAGCGAATTGCCGCACGATCTGCAGCAGCAATTGTTCGAGCGCGCCGTGCTACTCGGTCACCAAGGCGAGCAAGATGAGAGCTTGCGCGAGCAATTGGCAAAATTTCTCCACGACCATCACGAGAGAACAGTCCAGGCGTCCGTGCCGCCAACTTGATCGCCGCGCCGCCACCCGACATGCCAAGTAATCGAGACCAGCCCGATCGAGACCAGCCCGAGCAGCCGCGCCGAGAGCCTGAGATCATTCCGCCGGGCAAGGATTGGCCCAACCGGGATTCGCGCTGGCCGCCAAACGACGGATTTAGCGAGCGTCGCAGCACGCACCGCATCTATGTCAGCCGCATCGGGCCGCTTGGCTTTGCGCTGCTGTTGCTCGTGCTGACGCTGTTTGGCGGCGTCTTCCTGCTGGCGCTGATCGGGGCCGCGCTGATTTGGTTTCCGGTGTTGCTCGTGTTGGCCCTCATAGCCGCCATCGCCGGGCTCATCCGGCGGCTATAGGGGACCTGGTCGGCACGGACCGGGGCGGGTCGGCAAGGTGACAAACCATTGCCGGGACGAACCGGGCTCAAGAATGGCTTGAGGACTAGGCCTCGCCCGCGGCGTTGAATCGGCAATGTAAATGAGCAGGCGGCGCTATCTTAATTAAGTTTAATGCGCCGGTCGTTCTCAAGTCGCTATATTAGGCGCACGATGCACGCGCCAGCCGGGAGGAGCCCGGATTCCGCGTGAATTCGCCGCTTGAGCACAAAGGAAAGCAAGCTACGCCCATGTGGATGCGAATGACCGGGCGGGATTCCCGACAGATTTTTTTCATTGTTGCCGGGATCGCGTTCGCCTCCTTGGCTGCCGCGATAATTTTCTGGCGGCACACGACTTCGCAGGCGGCGCAGACAACGGCGCGACCTTCGGTCCCTGTGACAGTCATTGAAGCGACCGTCCGTGACGTGCCGATTTATTCTCATGCACTGGGAACGGTCCAGGCGCTCAACACCGTTGCCATCCGCGCTCAGGTCAACGGCCAAATCGTCTCGATCAATTTCCGCCAGGGCCAGGAGGTGCATCGAGGCGACGTTCTCGCCAAGATCGATCCGGCGCCGTTCAAGGCCGCCCTCGACCAGGCGATAGCAAAAAAGAGTCAGGACGAAGCGCAATTGATCGCGGCGCAGAAGGACTTGGCGCGATTTAAGGCCTTGGCGCTCAAGAGTTTCGAGACCCAGCAGAATGTCGATTTGCAGCAGGCCAAGGTCGATACGGCCAAAGCGACCATCGATGCCGATCAGGCCGCCATCGAGGCGGCGCAGACCCAACTCGACTATGCGACGATAATCGCACCGATCGACGGCGTGGTCGGCTTCCGGCAGATCGATGTAGGCAACATCATTCACACGACTGACGTCAGCCCGCTCACCGTGCTCACGCAGATCAAGCCGACTACAGTGATGTGCACGCTGCCGCAGAGCTATCTCGGACTAGTTCGCGAGGCGATGTTGCGCGGTGAAGTTACGGTATTGGCGTTCGATCAGGACGGCAAAAAACAACTCGCCGAAGGCAAACTCCTGCTGATCAACAATCAGATCGATCAGACAACCAGCACGATTCAGCTGAAAGCAGAATTCCCCAACGACGATCAGCGGTTATGGCCCGGCGAATTTGTGCGCGTGCAATTGCTCATCACCACGCGCAAGAACGTGGTCACAATACCGGCAGTCGCGCTGCAACGCGGTCCCGAGGGCTATTACGTTTGGGTCGTGAAGGCTGACGAAACAGTCGAGCAGAGACCGATCGAAGCATTCCAGGCGGACGAAGACATTGTCATTGCCACCAAAGGCCTCAATGCCGGCGAGACCGTCGTTCTCGACGGGCAATCACGACTCGATGTCGGGACCCACGTAGCGATCCGGTCGGCAAAAACCCCGGTGGCGCAGCAGCCGGATAATTCCTGATGAATTTTTCAGAAGTTTTTATCAGGCGGCCGATCGCCACGTCATTGTTGATGGCCGCCCTGGCGCTGGTTGGCATTGTCGCGTTTCCATTATTGCCGGTCGCGCCGCTGCCGCAGGTCGATTTCCCGACCATTCAGGTGGTGGCCACCGTTCCGGGCGCCAGCCCGGAGACTATGGCGGCGACCGTCGCAACGCCGCTGGAGCGGCAGTTCGGCCAGATTGCCGGCGTTTCGCAAATGACTTCGGTGAGCTCGCTTGGCTCGACCGTGGTGACGCTGCAATTCGATCTCAATCGCAATATCGATGGCGCCGCGCAGGACGTGCAGGCGGCGATCACGGCCGCCGGTTCACAGCTGCCGAAAAATCTCTCGACGCCGCCGACCTACCGCAAAGTCAATCCGGCCGACTCGCCGATCCTGATCGTGTCCGCGAATTCGGAGACCCTCCCGCTCACCAAGGTTGACGATTTCGCCGAGAACGTCGTCGCGCAGCAGATTTCGCAGATTGGCGGCGTTGCGCAGGTGATCATCGGCGGCCAGCAACGTCCTGCTATTCGGGTGCAGGTCGACCCGGCCAAACTGACCGCCCGTCAGTTGACGCTCGCCGACGTGCGCGCGGCACTCGCCAGCGCCACAACCGATGCCGCCAAAGGCACGATCCTCGGCCCCCAACAAAGCTTCACGATTGCGGCGAACGATCAACTGACCGAGCCGGATGCCTACAACAAGGTCATCATCGATTATCGCAACGGCGCCCCGGTTCGCGTCGAAGACGTCGGGCAGGCGATTGCAGGACCTCAGGACGTAACGCTCGGCGCGCTGCATCGCCAGCAGACCGCGGTAATGCTGCTGGTGTTCAAGCAGCCCGGCGCGAATGTGATCGATACGGTTGACAACATCAAAAAAGCCTTGGCGGGGATGCATGCATTGATTCCGCCCGGCATTCATCTGACCACGATCGTCGACCGCACGCAGACTATTCGCGCCTCGGTCAAGGACGTCGAATTCACGCTGGCGTTGACATGCGTGCTGGTCGTGCTGGTTATTCTCTTGTTCCTTCGCAGCATCCACGCGACGCTGATTCCCGGCGCCGCCGTGCCGTTGTCGCTGCTTGGCGCCATTGCCATCATCTATCTCGCCGGCTTCAGTCTCGACAACCTGTCGCTGATGGCATTGACCATCGCCGTCGGTTTCGTGGTCGACGACGCCATCGTCGTGGTTGAAAACATCTTCCGGCATCTGGAGGCTGGCACGACGCCATTACAATCGGCGATCAAGGGCGCCCGCGAAATCGGATTTACGGTTCTGTCGATCAGCGTGTCCCTGATCGCGGTGTTCATCCCGCTGTTGCTCATGAGCGGCATTGTCGGACGGCTATTTCACGAATTCGCCATCACCGTTACGGCTGCGATCGTCGTTTCTGTCGTGGTTTCGCTGACTTTGACGCCGATGTTGTGCTCTCGGTTTCTGGTCAGCGAGCACGACCGCGAGCATGGCCGGCTTTATCGGATCATTGAGCGCGGGTTCGATTTCGTTCTCGACGGCTATCGTCGAAGCCTTGATCTGGTGTTGCGCCATCAGTTCACCACCCTGATGGTTTTCCTGGCGACGGTCGCCGTCACCGGCGTGCTGTTCGTGATAATGCCGAAAGGCTTCTTTCCGGTTCAGGACATCGGCATGATCCTCGGCATTTCCGAGGCGGGACAAGACGTTTCACCGGACAAGATGCGGCAGATCCAGCGCCAGCTTTCGGATGTGATCGCGCAGGACCCGGACGTCGCCGATTTCGGCTCGTTCTTCGGACCGAGCTTCGGCAATACCCAAAATACCGGCCGATTCATCATCGGATTGAAGCTGCGCGATGACCGCAATGTTTCGGCTTCGCAGATCATCGACCGGTTGCGCCCGAAACTGGCGCAGGTTCCGGGAGTGCGGCTGTTCTTGCAGCCGGCGCAGGACATCACGGTAGGCGGGCGCATTGCACGCGGCCAATTCCAATACGTGCTGCAGGATCCCAACCTGCACGAGCTCGACACCTGGGCGCCGCGCCTGACCGCAAAACTAAAGACACTGCCGGAATTGGCCGACGTCGCCACCGATGCCCAGAACGCCGCGCCACTGCTTACGATCACGATCAATCGCGACGCTGCCGCGCGGTTCAACATTCAACCGGCGCAAATCGACGCCACGCTTAACGCCGCGTTCGGCCAGGATCAGGTCACGCAATATTTCACCAACAATTCCTATTACGTCGTACTTGAAGTGCTGCCTGAATTGCAGGGCAAGCTGCGAACGCTGGATGACCTTTACATCAAGGCACCGACCAACGGACAACTCGTCCCGCTCTCGACCGTCATACGAGTCGATACCGCCCACATCGGTCCGCTCCTGGTGTCGCATGCCGGCCAATTCCCGGCAGTGACGCTAACTTTCAATTTGCCGCCCGGTGTCGCGCTCGGCCAGGCCGTCGACGCCATCAATCGAGCATCCGCCGAGATTGGAATGCCGCAATCGTTGATCGGCAGCTTCCAGGGTAACGCGCAGGCGTTTCAGGCGGCACTGTCGAACGAACCGGTCCTGATCGCGGCTGCGCTGGTCGTCGTCTACGTCATTCTCGGCGTGCTCTATGAGAGCTATATCCACCCGCTGACGATTCTGTCGACATTGCCTTCAGCCGGCGTCGGCGCGCTGTTGGCATTGTGGGCCGGCGGCTTCGACCTGTCGGTCATAGGAATCATCGGCATTATCCTCCTGATCGGCATCGTGAAGAAAAACGGCATCATGCTGGTCGATTTTGCGATCAACCGCGAGCGCGCCGGACTCGAACCGCGCGAGGCGATCCGGCAGGCCTGTCTGTTGCGCTTCCGGCCGATTGTGATGACGACGATGACCGCGTTGTTGAGCGGCGTGGCGCTGATGTTCAGTCACGGCTCCGGATCCGAACTTCGCCAGCCGCTCGGTTATTCGATGGTCGGCGGCCTCGCCCTGAGCCAAGTATTAACGCTGTACACCACGCCGGTGATTTATCTTTATCTCGATCGGTTCCAGGATTGGCTACGCGGCCACAAAGAGGAACCGCAACGCGAGGAAGCGCTGCCACTCGCCGCCGAGTGACGAGTCGTTGGCCTGCCGGTTCCAGATTTTTTTCTAAAATATTGTTCATGTAAGTTCCCGCGCCCAAGGCGCGTTCCGGGGAACGTGGCCGCGCCGCTTTCGCGTTTCTCTTTCTGAGCGCAATAGCGATAGGAGGAGATATAATGAGAAAGCTTGCGCTTGGAATTGGTACGGCGGCTCTGTGACGGCGGCCGCGGCGGCGCCTGCAATGGCGCAGGTCGGATTTTATGCGGGGCCGTTTGGCGTAGGCGTCGGAGGCGGCGCGCCCACGACTGCGGCTATAACGGTTATCCGTGCGGCTACTACGACTACTACGGCGGCCCCGACATCGTGGTTGGCGGCGGCTGGGGTGGTGGTGGTTGGCACGGCGGTGGTTGGCATGGCGGCCACGGCCACTTTCATCACCGATAACCATTAACTAGCGCGGCGCACCGCGACCAATTTGGCGCGGTGATCAGGCGGAAAGGGCTCCCGGGTCGGGGGCCCTTTTCGTCATCGCCGTTACGGAATCCGGGCACGCGGCGCACACACTGGAATGTGAATTGAACCCCGAGCCGCCGTGCGCGTTCAGGGATGCGTGAGCCGTCGCGAAATGCCATGATCGTTGCATGACGAGCATGCTTCGCTGCTAACGGGAATATCCGCTGCAGCAAGAGAATCATGCTTCGGTATAGCTCGGGCCGCTCGCGGGCAATTGTTTTCACAAGAGGCTGCCCGTGGCGCGCACCCGCCAATATGTTCAGGAGGAGCGCCTATGGCCAATTCGCATTTTCTTGTCGGCGCGACGACGAGTCCTGCGCAACCGGTCGTTCGCCGCATTTCGTCCGCTGATATTTATTACGCGCTTACCCGCGGCATCGACGATTTTACCGCGGTGCCAAGCCACGCGGTATTTCTGTGTGTGATCTATCCCTTGCTTGGACTCGTGCTGATCGGCATCACCGTGGGCAATTCGCTGTCGCTGTTGCCGCTGGCGTTTCCGATCGCCGCCGGCTTCGCTTTGGTCGGGCCGCTGGCCGCCATCGGTCTCTATGAACTGAGCCGGCGTCGCGAAGCCGGGCTCGACAGTTCGACAGGCCATGCGCTCGATGTGCTGCATTCGCCATCGCTCGGCGCCATCATCGCGCTCGGCGTGCTGTTGATGGCGCTGTTTCTGATCTGGCTGGTGGTCGCCGAAGCCCTCTATATCGCAGTCTTCGGCTATTCGGCACCGGCTTCGATCATGCAATTCGCGCACGACGTGTTGACCACGCCGCGCGGATGGACTCTGATCGCGGTCGGCACCGGTATCGGCTTCCTGTTCGCTGCGCTTGTGCTCTCCATCAGTGCGATTTCATTTCCGCTACTGCTCGATCGCGACGTCGGCGCCGCGGTCGCGGTGTACACATCGCTTCGGGTCATGGCGGCAAATCCGCTGCCGATGACGCTGTGGGGATTGATTGTGGCCGCACTGTTGGTGATCGGCTCGATTCCGTTCTTTGTCGGTCTCACCGTGGTGATGCCGGTGCTCGGACATGCGACCTGGCATCTCTACCGGCGGGCGGTCGAGCCGGATCCAAATCCGCATCCGGACTACACCCCGCGCGAACGCCCGCGCCGTTCGGCGGCCGATTTTCCCGCGGCGCTGTTCCCGACCCGCGAGTAACGCAGTCGGGCTGAAGCAGGCTCGCGCGCGACCGCGCGCCCCGCGCGTGCGGATTGTCAGCACGAGGCGATGGCCTATCATGTCCGGCGCGGTAACAATTGCCGTTCCGGTTGTGATGCATGCTCGACCTTGGTCTAAGCTTTCTCGGCAGCGTTGCGCGGGATCCGAACGCGCTTGCCATCGTCGATGGTGAGCTGCGTCTGACCTATGCGCAATGGTACCGGCGCATCTCGGCCCTGGTCGCAGGACTCGATACGCTTGGACTTGCGCCCGGCGATCACATCGTGACCGCGCTGCAGAATCGCTGGGAAGCCGCCACCCTGCATTGGGCCTGCCAATTTGCCGGCGTGATCATCACGCTCGCGAACTGGCGATCAACGGCAAGCGAACTCGATTTCTTTCTGCAGGACGCCGAGGCCAAGGCGCTGGTCTATGAGGAGGCCTCCGCGGCCGCGGCCAGCGGATCGCAGCTGTCGGCACGGCTGCCGCGTCTCGCGCTCGACAGCGCTTCCCCCGGTGCCACGCCATTCGCCACTCTCACCGACGGCGACGCGCCCGAGGCGCGCCCGCGCGGCGACGCCGAGGCCTGGTCGGTAATGCTCTACACCTCCGGCACGACGGCGCGGCCGAAGGGCGTTCCGCGCCGGCAGCGGACCGAGCGCGCCGCCGCTTTGGCCCATGTCGCGCAAAATCTTTACGGCCGCGGCGAACGCACGCTTGGCGTCATGCCGCTTTATCACACGATGGGCGTCCGCTCGCTCTTGGCGATGTCGCTTGTCGGCGGCGCTTTTATTTGCTTGCGCCGATTTGAGCCTGCCGAAGCCTTACGCCTAATCGCGGCTGAACGCGTGACCAATCTCTATCTGGTGCCGACGCTTTACCACGACCTCGTGCATCATCCGGCCTTCGCGCAAACCGATACCAGTTCGGTGCGCAAGCTCGGCTTTGCCGGGGCACCGATGACCGATGGGTTATTGAAAAAACTGCAGGCGGCGTTCCGGCCGGATTTGTTCGTCAATCATTACGGCTCGTCCGAAATCTACACCTTCACCATCGAGCAGAATGCACCGGCAAAGCCCGGCTCCGCCGGCCGGGCCGGGATCAACCAGACTGTGCGTGTGGTCAAACTCGGCGCCAAATTCGTGGACGAACTGGCCGCGCCGGGCGAAGAAGGCGAGATCATTGCGCTCCTTGCCGGCGATGAATCCTTCGACGGCTACTGGCGGCGTCCGGACGCCGACGCCAAAGCGCTGCGTCACGGCTGGTATTTCAGCGGCGACACCGGCTACGTCGATTCCGACGGCGACATTTTTGTCACCGGCCGGGTCGACGACATGATCATTACCGGGGGCGAAAACGTCTCGCCGGTGGAGATCGAATCTTGTCTGTCATTGCACGCCGCGGTGTCGGAAGTCGCCGTGGTCGGGTTGCCCGACGAACGCTGGGGCAAGATCATTACCGCTTTCGTCAAGCGCCGCGCGGCGATCGAAGCCGAGGGGCTTGATGCCTTCTGCCGCGCCTCCGGCCTTGCCAATTGCAAGCGGCCGCGCCGCTATATCTTTGTCACCGAGATCCCGAAATCGCCCGTGGGCAAACTGTTGCGCCGCAAGCTTGTCGCCGGCGACTACACACCCGAGCCGGCGGCAACGCCGCGCCAGCAAGGAACGGTGGCATGAACGATTCGTCGGCTCACTTCTCCAATCCGCGCTTGGCGAAGCTCGACGGCTTTCGCGTCGAGATCGATCCAGCGCGCGAGCGCGCCGATATCGTGCTCGACCGGCCGCCGCTTAATGTCATCGAGATGAAACAGCGCGACCAGCTTCGGCTGGTATTCGAGGCGCTCGATGAGGATGCACGGGTGCGCGTGATCGTGCTGCGCGCGTCGGGCGAGCATTTCTCCTCCGGCGGGAATATCGCGGGTTTTCTGCAAGCCTCTCCGGAACATGTTGCCAAACTGGCGTGGAACATTGCCGCGCCGGCGCGTTGCATGAAGCCGGTAATCGCCGCCAATCGTGGCTATTGCTTCGGCGTCGGCTTTGAAATTTCGCTGGCTTGCGATTTTCGCATCGCGTCCGAGACCTGCCTCTATGCGCTTCCGGAGCAGCGGCTCGGGCAGATCCCTGGCTCAGGGGGTTCCGCGCGCCTGCAAAAGATCATCGGTATCACCCGCACCAAGGACATCGTAATGCGTTCGAAGCGCATCCCGGCCAAGCAGGCTCACGATTGGGGCATCGCGACCGATTGCGTCGCCGACGACAAGCTCGAAACGGCGACCGATGTCCTGGTCGATGAATTGCGCACGTTTTCGCCATTGGCACAGCGCACGGCGAAAGCGCTCTTGAACGCCAGCGAAGACACCAATCTGCAAGCCGCCATCGAGCTGGAAGGCCATAGTTACAGCCGGTTGCGGCAGTCCGACGATTTCCGCGAGGGCGTCGAGGCCTTCCATGCCAAGCGCAAGCCCAAGTTCCGCGGTACGTAGAAGGCCCGCCCGCTTTGCGATAAATTTAGCGAGACCCTGAAAAGCAACCTCGGAAATGCCAGGAAACGCATCATGACGCTTAGCCCCGCAGAGCTCAAACAGTTCGACGAACTCGGGTATCTGTTTTTCCCGAACTGCTTCAACGAGGAGGAAATCGCGCTCCTGCGCGACGATGCCGAGGCGATCCTCAAACTCGATCGCCAGGAGATCTGGCGCGAAAAATCAGGCGCACCGCGCACCGCCTTTGCCGCGCACACCTTCAACGAGACGTTCCGTCTGTTGGCAAGCCATCCGCGGCTGATCGAGCC
>JBKPIZ010000275.1:0-7769 GCA_046730495.1 Pseudomonadota bacterium | reverse complement strand
GCTGAGAACCTCCTCTTTCGGGCCGAATTGCTGCTGTCGGCCCTTCGCCATGACCAGGATGTAGTCGACGCCGGCGATGGCGCTCGGCCGGTGCACAATTACGACGGTGACCGCGCCGCGGGCGCGCAGCCCGAGAATGGCGCGGGTCAGCGCTTCATCGCCTTCGGCATCAAGGTTCGAGTTGGGCTCGTCCAGTACGACCAGGAACGGATCGCGGTAGAGCGCACGCGCAAGCGCGACGCGTTGCGCCTGTCCGGCCGACAGCGCGCTGCCGTGATCGCCGATCACGGTGTCATAGCCGTCGGGCAGGTTGATGATGAGATCATGGACGCCCGCCGCCTGGGCGCTGCGATGACGGCATCGGGATCCGGCGGATCCTCGAAACGGCAGATGTTTTGCGCCACCGTACCGTTGAACAATTCGACGTCCTGGGGGACGTAGCCAATATGCCGGCCGAGCGCTTCGGACGACCATTGTTCGAGCGTCGCGCCATCGAGCCGCACCGTGCCGCGCACCGGCCGCCAGACTCCGACCAGAATGCGCGCCAGCGACGACTTGCCCGATGCGGTCGGTCCGATCACGCCCAAAGCCTTGCCGGCTGCGAGCGTGAAGTTGACTTCCTGACAGACCACCTTTTGCACGCCGGGCGGCGCCACCGCGCCGTTCTGAACGACTAGCGAACGCGACGGCGGCTTTAACGGCATCGGATCGACCTTGGGCGGCAGGTGAGCGAGCAGTTTGGAAAGCCGCTGCCAGCTTTGCCGCGCGGTGACGAAGCCGCGCCAATGGGCGATTGCGAGATCGACCGGCGCTAGAGCCCGCGCGCCCAGGATCGAGCCGGCTATGATGATGCCGGGCGTCGACTGCTGATTGATCACCAACCACGCGCCGACCGCGAGAATCGCCGATTGAAGGAGCAAGCGCAGAACTTTCGACGCTGCGCCGAGGCCGCCGCCGACGTCACTGGCCCGCCCGCTGGTCGCGACGAAGTTCCGGTTGAGCTCGTGCCAATGCTTGGCGATGCGGCCGACCATGCCCATGGCGGTGATCGCCTCGGCATTGCGCCGGCTTGCTTCGAGGAGCGCATTGCGCGCGACGGCGAATTGCGCCGCGCTGCGGGTCGGATGGCGGGTTTTGATCTCGGTGACGATCGTCAAAGTGACGAGAACGATGGCGCCGAACAGCGCGGTCAAGCCAATCAGGGTATGAAACAAAAAACAGATCGCGAGATAGACGGGCATCCACGGCAGATCAAAGAACGCCACCGGGCCGCTTCCGGAAAGAAAGCTGCGCACATTATCCAGGTCGCGAATGGGCTGCGTGCCCTCGCCTTTGCCGCCAATCCTTAGCGGCAGGCGCACGATCGCGTCGTAAACCCGCCCGCTCATCGACTCGTCGAGGCTATGGCCGACCCGCACCAGAATGCGGCTTCTGATCGTGTCAATCATGCCCTGAGCGGCATATAGACCGGCAACTAAAAAGAGCAGCGCCACCAGCGTCGGCACGCTTCGGCTCGGCAAGATGCGGTCATAGACTTCGAGCATGAACAGCGCGCCGGTGAGCATCAAAAGGTTGCTCATGCCGCTGAAGACGGCGGTCGCGACAAAGGCTCGCCGGCACGCGCCGAGGGCGGCTGCAAGTTCAGAACTGGCAGGCTGCTGCTGCGCCGGAGCGAGGGCAGAATTCATAAAGACTGCGTACCATTTTTGCGGACGCGACACTACGCTCGGGCTCGTAAAGACCGGCGCTCAGCCATCCTGGCTCGTCGCGGGGCATTTGCCCTCAACGCGACTATAATGGACCAAATATACCCGGATTACACGAGATTTGGGCAGGTTCACGGCCGTTAGTTAATCAGTACAGATGGCAAACCAGCGTTTTGCCGCAGGCGAGCGGCAGCGCGCACCCGCGGCACCCCGCTGCCAAGCGGCTGCAATCTAAGGATTTATTTCCTAAATCCAGGGCGCAAGAAAAAAGCAATCGGCGCCCAGGCGCCGATTGCCGCTGGCCTATTCAGCCACTTTCAGAACAGCGAAGCCGTCGCCGACGGTCGGGCTTCACCCGGCCGGCGGCTGCGGCTTCGATGCGGTTCCGATGTGCTCTGAAAAATCAGGAACGGGAGTCGAGCGAGAGCCCGATGCTGAAAGCCTTCTGGCGCGTAGCGCCTTCGGTTCTCCTCAGCTTCTTCGCAATCTGCGACGCCTTGGTCTTCTTCCGCGCCATCGTTTTCAGCTCACGGAGCTCGCTTGAAGTCCACGCGCGCCGCTTTCTCTTCCTCTTCGCCATAACACCTCCCTTTCAAGAAAGGCAGCTTGTATCCCTAATGCGAGCAAAAGAAAAGCCGAGTGTGATGATCACCTTTGGCGTTCGGTTCGCTCGCGCCAGAACCGATTGCGAAAATCGCAATATCCATTCCGGCATCATAAAACAAAAAGTTCTTTTAGATCATTAGCGCGCATGTCGCCAGGAAGCAAACGATTCCTCCGCAACTGATGTTCGAGAAACAATCAATTCAGGAGTGATTACGATTCTCCAATCGGATGGCGGCAATCCATATTGCGGCCCTTTTGATTTCCGCCTTGGCAATTGCAGAACGTCGAGCAGCACGGCGAACAACAACCGGCCGCCCGCGGTGAAGCGGCCGCCACATCGGCTACACCCCTCCCCGCCGCGAACACTTACCCGCCGCGGAATGCGACGCCAAGTGCCGCCAAGCGCGGGCCAGGGGATTGCCGAACCGGCAGGCCAGCCGGGCGACGGTGGGGCCGGCAAGACATTGATGGTGACCGGCTGCGAATAGCGAGCGGGGTGTGCAAAGATTCTGCTCGACGCCGCACTTGCAGGCAGCGCATGCGATCACTAGCTCCGCAAGGGAGCGGATCGATCAGGGAGCGATCGGAATGAGTCCTTGCACGGACGAACTCAAGCTCGTGGCCCTCGATAAAGATGACATCGAGGTAGTCTCGGCCCATGTGCAGGATTCGCTCGTTAAGATCGCCGACATATTATGGCGGCCGAGCGAGCATCGCTTTGTGATCGCGCTTAATCGCTTCGATTGGATGAGCGCCGCAGAAATTGCCAAAGCCGGCAAAGTGTCCGCCACAAACGCTGGAACCTCGGCCAAGCCGGATTACCGGCGTTGCCGGACCGCGCTGCGCTTCGAGCGCGTGCTGGCCTGCAAATGCCGCAACCTCGATCAAACCGCAAAGGACGCACAGCTTAATCTGCTCGCGGTGGAATTCGCCGAAACCGATTCGCCGGCCGGTATCGTGTCCCTGATTTTCTCGGGCGGCGGCGTCATTCGCCTTGACGTCGAATGCCTCGAAGCGGAACTCGCCGATCTCGGCGAGGTCTCGGCGGCGGCGATCTGCCCCGACCATTTTGCCCGCAATACGGCCCGCGCCTGAGCGGATTTAAGCGGCGCGCGGGCGCTCGGCCTGCGGCGTGGCAAATAGCTTCATCAAGATGGCAATGACCGCAAGCGTGAGCGCGTAGACCACGACTTGCATGGCGGTCGGCTGATCGACGTAACCGATCAGCGTATGCAGCGCGCGGCCGAGGAAACTCGAATCCTTCAATAGCCACGAGGTATTCCACACCGTTTGATCGAGTGCGGTCACGATATTGGCTTGCTCGAGAAACGCGATCGCCTGCGCGGCCATGCCGGCAGCCAGGAAAGCAATCAACGCGCTGGTGACGCCGAACAGATAACGCGAAGGAATGCTCAGAAGCCCGAGATAGGTCAAAAGGCAGACCAGCGAACCGAGGACCAGCCCGGCGAAGCCGCCCGCGACCATGGCCCAGCTGCCGCCGCCTTGCGCGGCGGCGACGCCGTAGAGAAAGAGCACGACTTCGGAGCCTTCGCGCAGCACCGCGACCGCAACCACGATCGCCAGTGCCAGCAACGATTTCGAACCGGCGACGACCGCTTCGCCGGCAGCGCGCAGCTCCTCCGCCAGCTCGCGGCCGTGCCTCGACATCCAAACATTATGCCAGGTCAGCATCACCACGGCGAAACCGAGAATGCCGGCGTTGAAGACCTCCTGGCCGGCGCCGCCGAACAATTGTGAAAGCCCGCCGGTAAACAGCGCCACCACGCATGCGCCTAAGACACCGGCGCCGACGCCGCCGGAAATCCACAGCGCACGGCCGCGCACACCCGCGGTCACCGCCATGACGATGCCGACGATCAGGCCGGCTTCAAAGACTTCTCGAAAGACGATGATGAGTGCTGCCAGCACGGACGCCTCACACGACCATCATGGCTGCTGCAATCCTGCCACCGGCAAACGCGTTCATGGCACCACCAGCACGCCCTGTGTTTGGCGATGAAAATCATCGAAGAAATTATAGCGGCCGGGCTGTTGCGGCCGCACGCGGACCACAGCTTCCTTGCCAACGGGCACTATCTTCTCGAAATGCAGATCGCTGCTCTCGAATTCCGAAGGGATCGTATTGAGATTGGTAACGTGAATCTCGAGCGCCCGCCCGGGGGGCGCATGCAGCTCGGCGGGTTCGAATTTGCTGTCCTTGATGGTCAGCGACAGTGAAACGGCATCCTCAGCCTGTGCGCCGCGCGCTGCCAGTGGAGCCGCCGATGCCAGCAGAATCGCGGCGAGGATATGCCGCCGATTCAACGCGCCGCTGCAATTGCTCATACCCGTCAAGGCGGCTCTCTGCTGCCGTGAATGACAAACCAAAGGATGTGAACAAGGAGTTGGGGAACAGCGAACTTTTTGTCAATCTAAAAGCCCAAATTTAGAATTGTTATAACTTCGCCGGACTGCTACCCAGCGCCGTGTTTACCGAAAAAGCGCGCGCCTCGGCGCCGCCAGCCCTGATGCAGATCCGATGACCGCCCGCCTCGATACGAATTCCGGCGATTTTGCCAAAGACTTTCGCGCCTTGCTGGATGCCAAGCGTGAAGCCTCCGCAAATGTCGAAGCGGCGGTGCGCGCAATTGTCGCCGACGTGGCGGCCCGCGGCGATGATGCCGTTAAGGACTACACGCGTAAATTCGACCGCTGTGATCTTGACCGCGCCGGATTGAAGGTCACCGCCGACGAGATCGCGGCAGCCGTGAAATCGTGCAGCCCCGCCGCGCTCAAAGCGCTCGAACTCGCGCGCTCGCGCATCGAAGCCTATCACCGCCGCCAAGTGCCGGCCGACGACCGCTACGTCGATCCGCTCGGCGTCGAACTCGGCTCGCGCTGGACCGCGATCGAGGCGGTCGGGCTTTACGTCCCGGGCGGCAGCGCCGCCTATCCTTCGTCCGTGCTCATGAATGCGGTGCCGGCAAAAGTCGCCGGCGTGCCGCGGCTCGTGATGACCGTCCCGGCGCCCGGCGGCGAACTCAACCCGCTGGTTTTGGCGGCGGCCAAACTCGCCGGCATCGACGAGATCTTCCGTATCGGCGGCGCCCAGGCTATTGCCGCATTGGCCTATGGAACCAAAACGATTGCGCCGGTTGCCAAAATCGTCGGGCCGGGCAACGCCTATGTCGCGGCCGCCAAGCGCTTAGTGTTCGGCAAGGTCGGGATCGATACCATTGCCGGGCCCTCCGAAGTCCTCATTCTTGCCGACCGACACGGCAATCCGGACTGGATCGCCGCCGACCTTTTGGCGCAGGCGGAGCATGACGCGAGCGCGCAGGCGATCCTGATTACCGACAGCGTTACGCTTGCCGATCAGGTCGAACGCGCGGTGGCGACGCAACTCGCCGCCTTGGCCCGCGGCAAGGTCGCAGGCGCGTCGTGGCGCGATTACGGTGCGGTTATCGTCGTGCCGGCGCTGGACCAAGCGTTGCCGCTGGTCGATGCGCTTGCCCCCGAACATGTCGAGATCGTCGCCGACGACGCGGAGCGGCTGGCGCAAGGCATCCGCAATGCCGGGGCAATCTTCCTCGGCCCGCATACGCCCGAGGTGATCGGCGACTATGTCGCCGGATCCAATCACGTGCTGCCGACGGCGCGCGCGGCGCGGTTCTCGTCCGGCCTCGGGGTGCTTGATTTCGTCAAACGCACCTCGATCCTCAAATGCGGGCCGGAGCAGCTGCGCGCGCTCGCCGACGCCGCCATCACGCTCGCCAGCGCCGAAGGGCTCGATGCCCACGCGCGTTCGGTCGCGATCCGGCTTAATCGCTAGCGCATGATCCCGAAAAGTGTGTAACGGTTTTCGGATAAGATCATGCGCAAACGACTCTTAGAGACGCGCAGTGATTCCAGTTAATTGGATCGTTCTCTGATGCCGCGGCGAGGCGCCAGCAAAGACAATACCGGCCGGCTCGCGGCGGTGACTCTCGACGAAGCTTCGCTCGGCCGCACCAACGACGATGTCGAGCACGAGCGGCGGGTCGCGATCTACGATCTCCTCGAAGACAACAAGTTCAGGCCGGTTGGACACGAGGGCGGTCCTTACGCGCTGCAACTCGGCATTTCCGGCAACCGGCTCGTGTTCGACATTCGTCTCACCGACAACTCGCCGGTGATCGCGCATATGCTTTCGCTGGCGCCGTTCCGCCGCGTGGTGAAAGATTATTTCGTGGTCTGCGACAGCTACTACGCGGCAATCCGCACGGCGACGCCCGACCGCATCGAGGCCCTCGATATGGCGCGGCGCGGCTTGCACGACGAAGGTTCGCAGCTGGTGATGGAGCGGCTCAAGCGCAAGGTCGACATCGATTTCGACACCGCGCGCCGCTTGTTCACTTTGATCTCGGTCTTGCACTGGAAGGGCTAAGCGGGCGATGCCGCCGCAATCGCGACCTCCGCTGGCGGTGCTATTCGCCTGCGGCCTCAATTCGGTGCGCTCGCCGATCGCGGCGGCTCTGTTCGGGCAGATCTTCGGCCGCGGCGTCTATGTCGGCTCGGCCGGAGTGCGCAAGGGCGAGCTCGATCCCTTCGCCGTCGCGGTCATGGCCGAAATTGGCCTTGATATTTCGCGGCACAAGCCGCTGACCTTCGAGGAATTGGACGAATGGGAGGGGCTCAATTTCGATCTCATTGTCACGCTTGCTCCCGAGGCCCATCACCGCGCCCTGGAATTGACCCGCACCAGCGGTGTCGATGTGGAATATTGGCCGACCGCCGATCCAAAGGCGGTCGAAGGCAGCCGCGAGCAGCGGCTTGACGCCTATCGTAACGTGCGCGACCAGATTTTGGCGCGTATTCGGCAACGTTTCATTCCTCGCGGTCCCGGCAATGAATGAGATCGGCGTAATCCGGCGAATAGTCCTCAACGCTGTTGTGATGCGGCGTGCCATCCGGTAGTGTCCGCCGCAAAATTCGGCGGGCTGCGAACGAGCCGGGCCGGGGCGAAAACAATTTTCGGAAAGCGAATGGCGAAAGAAGAACTGTTGGAATTTCCCGGCGTGGTGACAGAACTGCTTCCGAACGCCACATTTCGGGTCAAGCTCGAGAACGACCATGAGATCATCGCGCACACCGCGGGACGCATGCGCAAGAACCGCATCCGAGTACTTGCCGGCGACAAAGTGCTGGTCGAAATGACGCCGTATGATCTGACCAAGGGCCGGATTACCTACCGGTTCAAATGATCGGCCGTCCGAAACTAGTGCTTGCTTCCGGCTCGCCGCGCCGGCTCTCGCTCATTAATCAGGTCGGCATCGAGCCTGACGCACTGCGCCCCACCGACATCGACGAGACGCCCAAACGCGGCGAGCTGCCGCGCGCCTACGCCACCCGCCTCGCGCGCAACAAGGCCGAAACAGCGCTCGGCATGGTGCGCATCGACGACGAACTCAAAGGCGC
>JBKPIZ010000274.1:0-6356 GCA_046730495.1 Pseudomonadota bacterium | reverse complement strand
GTTAATATGCGGGCGGTGCGCTGGGAGCGATCTTTCGGGGCCGCATCAGTCAGGCAAGGCCTCACCTTGGTCGCTCCCCGCGTGCGTCTTTCCCCGCTGTGTTTTTCGCATTGCGATTTTGGCTGATTCATCCTCGCATTGGAATTTCCTGTCCGTAGGGGCACGACGCCACGATCTCCTGAGCCGCCAGATGTTGCGAGACGAAAGAGAAGAGCATTGGAGCGGCCGCCTGCCGGCGCGCAATGTCCTCGGCGAACCGCTTGAATTGTGCTCAATCAAACCCATGACGGGTTTCTACCGGGACGGCTGTTGCAACACCGGCCGCGACGACATCGGCAGTCATACCGTCTGCGTCGTCATGACCGACGCCTTTCTTACTTTTTCCAAATCCCGCGGCAATGATCTGTCGACGCCGGTTCCGGAAATCGGCTTCGCCGGGCTGAAGGCCGGCGACCGCTGGTGCCTGTGCGCACAGCGGTGGCAAGAGGCGTTTGAAGCCGATCAGGCGCCGCGTGTGGTCCTGCGCGCCACGCATGAGGCGGCGCTAGCGTTCTGTGCGCTGCGCGATCTCAAGCGATTTGCGGTCGATCTGGCGTGAAGCTCTGTCGCGTCGGCTGCCGCATTGACCCGCTCACTGACCGGCAGCAATCGAAGCTCGAATAAAGTTCGCACCCCTGACAAGGCTCACGGGCGGAATTTGCGGCCGCTTTCGGTGTTATTGCAGCTACATCTATACCTTTGGCGCGCAGCCGCCGCGCAATGCGCGCGTTGTGATGAACAAGCACAGATCGCGATGTTCACGAACCTGATCAATCGCACAGCTGATGAGGACAGAGTGCGTTTTACCTTGATTGGTTGCCCCGCCATTCTCGCCGTGACCTTTTTCCTTGGTACCGGAAGCGCTTCTGCGCATCACTTGATGGGCGGCAAAACACCAGCCACGTTTGTAGACGGTCTTTTGTCGGGCGTCGGTCATCCGATAATCGGTCCGGACTATCTCGCATTTTTGCTGGCGCTCGGGATCGCGGTCGGCGTCTTCCGATTGAGTTTTGTCAATCCATTCCTGTTTGTCGCGGCGATGATCTGCGGTGTCGCCACGCATGTCGCAGGGCTCTATCTCCCCGCGGCCGATCCGATCGTTCCGATATCGGTCTTGATTGCAGGACTGATGCTCATCATCGAAGAGCGCATTGCACCGGCTTGGTGGATGGCGGTGTTCGTCGCTGCCGGTTTATTTCACGGCTACACCTACGGTGACTCGATCTACGGTGCCGAAGCCGCGCCGCTTATCGCCTACGTGATCGGGCTCGCCGCTGTCCAAGTGGTCATGACGGTCGGCGTGGCGTTCGCAACGCGTGGATTATGGAAGCTGTGGAGCATGGCGCCACGACTGGCCGGCGCCGCCTTCTGTGGCGTCGGGTTTGCTGCTTTGGTTGCTCAGCTCATTCACAGTTATTGAAACTTTATAGCAACCACGGTGCATGCCTCTAACTGTCGGGAATTATGCCAAAACGCGCGGCATAGAAATAATTGTGACTTATTATGATCTGGCGATCAGTGGCCTTCATCTAAAGGGTCGTGATGCATTGCAGCAACTTATCTATGATGTGCAGTCGAAAAACAGATTGTTTGATGTTGTTATTGTTTATGACGTTAGCCGTTGGGGACGAAAGATACATTGGCAATAATGTTTGGAACAGTAGTTCGGTAAAGCTAAAGGGGCCCGCTCGTAAAAAATGAACCGGAAAAGTGGGGTCCGCGGCGATGGAAAACCTTAAACGACTCCTTCGAAAGCACGGCCATCTCAGTCGAGATATCATCAACGGCGGGGCAACGGTCGGCAGCAATGCGTACGTTCGGCGCTTCGGCAGCCTGACTCACACCTACGCGCTGATCGGATATGCGCCCGCCTGGCTTCACGGCCAGCGCGCGTAGATCTATTTTTTTACATAATGTAAAAACCGCGGATTGGCTGCCAATCCTCAGGGCAGAGGAAAGTGCCGTGACGATCTATGACCTGACCAGACAAGCGGTCCCGTAGGGCTCCGCAAAGTGATGGAGATCCTGCTCGCTATAAGATGGTGATCGGCGTTAACCAACATCGGCGTCATGAGACTTTGTCGTGCGCTCGACGCCGGACTTCCTCGATGACAATGCTGTTGTCTTTTTCGCTTTCGCCGTGGCCAACACACGCTTCCAGCACGGCGGCATGGACTTTAAGGAGCGGTAGTTCCTGTCCGAGCTTGCGCGCCTGATCCATCATCAGTCGCGCGTCTTTGAGCGTCTGGCGGACGCGGCCTTCCGGAGCAAAATCACTGGCGATCATTTTCGGCCCCTTGGTGTCCATCACCTGCGAAGCGGCTGCCGATGTGCGGGCGACCTGCAAAAACGCCGCAGCGTCGAGACCAAGCCGTGAAGCAAAGACCAGGCCCTCAGCAAGCGCGAGGCGGTTCAGCCCGAGAATGAGATTGATCGCGAGCTTGGCGCGGCCGCCGTCACCGACCTTGCCGATGTGAAAGCGCTTCGGAAACAGCGCGTCGAGCACCGGTGTGGCGATTTGCGCAGTCTCAACGTCGCCGCCGATCAGGCCAACGCCATCGCCCCGCCGCACCTGCGCACTGGTGCCGGAGACCGGCGCTTCGAGAAAGCGGACGGCGTGCGCAACGCGCGCGCCTAGCGCGGCAATGCGGTCGGGATCGCAGGTGCTGGTACAGATAACAATTTTCCCAGTCGCCATCGGCAATAATTCACGCTCGATTACATCCTCCACCTGATCGGTCGAGAACACGGCAATTACGATAGGGTCGCATTGCCGGGCAATCTCCGAGGCCGAGCCGGCGCGTCCCCCGATCTCGACAAGCCATTTCGCGCGCACCGCATCGATGTCAAACCCGATGACGCCAAAGCCCGCCGCGATCAGGCGTTGCGCATAGACTTCCCCCATCAGACCGATGCCGATCAGGCCGACGGGTGTTTCGGGGGACATCGCTTTTCCTCTCTGAAGCTCGGCGACTTGGTCGAACGATCGTTTGCTTGGATCAAACCGACGGCAAAGAACAAGCGCGTCTATAGACCAAGAATGCTAGGGCAGGGGTGCAATCTTAAGCTCCCTCGCCACCCCATCGAGACTCTCGCGCAGCGCTTTTGGCATCGGCACGCCGCGAACGCTTCGATCCAGTCGCTTGGCGTGGCTCTGCTCGCCGGGAAGCCAGATGCGGTCGACGCCGGGCAGCCGCTGCGAGTGACGGATATCGCGAACAAAAGCGTCCACGGATTTTTTAAATTCACTCGGCGGCATAAACGCCTCGATCGACAGCGCCATGATCGCCTGACCGGTATTGGTCGCCTTACCGGTCTCTTTGACAAAGTCGATCACCTCGCGCCCCACCGCCGCCCGATTGAGCGCCCCGGCAAGGAGCGCGATAATCAAACTCAGACCATAGCCTTTGTAATCGCCGATCGGGAGCAAATGGCCTTCGTCAGCGCGCTTGGGATCGGTCAGCGGCTTGCCTTGGCGATCGATCATCCAGCCGACCGGCATTGCTTCGCCGCGCTGGGCTTTGAGCCGCACCTTGCCATAGGCTGCAACCGTCGGCGCCATGTCGAGCACGATCGGCGGCTCTTCTAACGCCGGAACCGCGACGGCCATCGGATTGGTGCCGAGCAGGCTTTCGCTACCGCCCCACGGCGGCAGATGATTGTTGCTGCCCACCGCGAAGTAGAGGCCGACCATGTCATGCGCGAGCGGCATCGTGACATAAAGCGCCGCGGGCCCGGCATGATTGCTCATGCGCGCCCCGACCCAACCGATGCCGGTCGCCTTGGCTTTCTCGATCGCCAAGGCGGTGGCGCGCCGCATTACCAGATGACCCAGGCCATTGTCGCCGTCGATCAACGCCACCGACGCGCGATCGCTGACGAGCCGGATATTGGGTTTGGTGTTGATGCCGCCGGCGCGTAGCCGGCGCACGTAAAGCGGCAGCCGGATCACACCATGGGTGTCGCTGCCGCGCAAATCGGCTTCGACCATCAAGCCCGCGACCGCATACGCGTCATCCTGCGGCAACCCGGCGGCGACGAACGCACGCGCGACAAATTCAGCGAGCTGTGCCGCCGGGACACGGGCTTCATCAGCCTGCATTTCCTTGATCTTTGTGTTCTGATCCATTTTCAATTCATTCCCAATCTTGCCAAAGCCAATCTTGCCAAAGCCATGCTGCGGCAGGTGACTGGTGCTGCCCCGCGCCAGATCATAAGATCGAAGCAATGGGGTAAGCCAATATGGCCACACTGACTGCCGAGAAAATCGCGACCCTTGACGCCTGTTTCGGGACATACCCGCATACGCGCGCGCTCAAGGACGGCGCGATCACTTCCGATCGCGTCGCTTTCCGCTTCAACGAGGTCGAGCCGATCAATAAAGCCTTCCTCATGATGGTGCGGCAGGGGAAGTTCGACGTCAGCGAAATGGCGATCGTCACCTATTTGCAGGCCAAGGCCTATGGCAAGCCGCTGACGCTCTTGCCGGCAACAATGATGGGACGTTTTCAGCACGGCACTATGTTCTACAATTCCGAGCGCGGCATCGTGACCCCCGAAAACTTGCCGGGCCGGCGCGTCGGCGTGCGCGCGTTCTCCCAGACGACCGGCGTATGGCTGCGCGGCATTCTTTGGAAGGACTACGGGGTCGATCTCAACAAGGTGAAATGGGTGACCTTCGAGGACGCTCATGTTCCCGAATATCGCGACCCGCCGGGCGTCGAGCGCGCCGCCGCCGGCAAGGACATGACCAAAATGCTGCTCGATGGCGAACTCGACGCCGCAATCTTTGGCGGCAACATTCCCAAAGATCCGCGATTAAAGAGCGTGATCGCCGAACCGGAAGCAGCGGCGAAGGAATGGTACAACAAGCACGCGACCGTGCCGGTCAATCACTTGGTCGTGGTCAAGTCTGCGCTCGCCAAATCCGATCCGGGCGCGGTGCGGGAAATCTTCCGCATGCTGGCGGCGAGCAAGAAAGCCGCAGGCCTGCCGAAGCCCGGCGCCATCGATACGATTCCATTCGGCTTCGACGCGGTGAAACCGGCGCTCGAACTGATGTCGAGCTACGCGCTGGAAATGAAAATCATTCCGCGCCGCTTTTCCGTCGAGGAATTGTTCGACGACACCACGCGGGCGCTGTAGCCGCGGCCTCAGCATCCAAAACGATTCCTGTCGGAAATTTTCCTATTGAAACTCAAAGCGTTACCGGATCTGAAGGCGATTTGACAGTAAAGATATTATCTTTAATATCTGGGTCGCAAGGATCGATCTTTGCCGATGCTGCAGAAGCCAAACACCAACGCGACAGCCCGCATCATGCTGGCGGGCCGCTCGTCGTCCCTCTCGGCGCAGGTCGTGGCCGAGGTGCGCGATGCGCTGTTTGCCAAGCGGCTGCGGCCCGGCGATTTTCTTGGCACCGAAAAAGATCTGGCGGCGCGGTTTAACGCCAGCCGCATCGTTGCGCGCGACGCGCTGCGCACGCTGGAAGCGCTTGGCATCGTCGAAATCCGCATGGGCAAAGGCGGCGGCGCGCGCATTGCCCATGGCAATCCGCGCCTGTTTGCCGAAGCGCTTGCGGTGCAGCTCGATCTCACCGGCGTCAGCGCTGCCGAAATCATGGACGCGCAGCGCGCCATCGAGACGCTCGGCGCCGAACTTGCGGCGGAAAATGCGACGGCGGCCGACATCGAAAAATTGCGCCGCTTGTTGCGCGAGGCCGAAGCGGCGATCGGCGATCTCGACGAATTCACCCGCCTGTCGCGCGACTTTCATCTCGCCGTCGCCGAGGCCTCGCACAACCGCGTCATCCTGGTGCAGCTGGTATCGCTGGAACATGTGTCCTGGCCGCGCCGCAATGTCACCGCGACGCCGAAGCTGGCGCGGCACATTCTTGAAATTCACACCAAGCTTGCCGATTTGATCGAACTTCGTGATCCGAGCGGCGCGCGCGCCTTGATGGACGACCACGTCAAAATGATCCGGGCGCGGCGCGTCGCCGAGCGCGGCCAGACGCGCCGCAACGGTCACCTCAACGCCTGCTGAAAAAAGGGAGAGAAAGCAATGGCAAAATTCATCATCGAACCACATTTCCGCCTGCACGAATGGGTGGCGGAGGAAAAAGGCTATTTCCCCGACGAGGGGCTCGATTACGAATTCCGCGAATTGGTGCGCACGACCGCTGGCAAGATCCACGACAAGGGCGACAAAGTCGGCGCGTTTCGCTCGTTCGAGGAAGGGCGCAAGTCGAACGTGAGCTGCGCCTGCCATTGGACAGTGAACGTTGCCGCGTCCAAGGGCATCGGCCGCATGTATAC
>JBKPIZ010000273.1:0-3815 GCA_046730495.1 Pseudomonadota bacterium | reverse complement strand
TTGCCGTCGATGTCGAGCCGCATGGTGGCGCGCTGCGGACCGCGCGTTCCAGCGATCACGGTCAGCGATATCAGTTTGATGTGATCTTGAGCGGTCGCGATCTCTTCGTCGACCAAGGCCTCAATGTCCTCGTCGTAGACGTGCTTCTTGCGGTCGGCCAGCGCCTTGAACCGCACGAAAGCGTCTTCGAGCTGGTTGCCGGCCAGCCGATAGCCGAGCTCTTCCAGCTTGTGGACGAAGGCGTGGCGACCGGAATGCTTGCCCATGACCAACGAGGTCTGCTTCACGCCGACATCCTCGGGCATCATGATTTCGTAGGTCTGGGTGTGCTTGAGCATGCCGTCCTGATGGATGCCGCTCTCATGCGCAAACGCATTCCGCCCGACAATCGCCTTGTTGTACTGCACCGGGAACGAGGTGACCGCGGCGACGAGCTTCGACGCCCGCGTCAGCATGGTGGCGTCGATGCCGGTCCAATAGGGCAGCACGTCGTTGCGCACCCGCATCGCCATCACGACTTCTTCGAGCGAGGCGTTGCCCGCGCGCTCGCCGATGCCGTTGACGGTGCACTCGATCTGCCGCGCGCCGGCATGCACGCCGGCGAGCGAATTGGCCACCGCCATGCCGAGATCGTTGTGGCAATGCACGGAAAAGCGCGCTGCGTCGGAATTAGGCACCCGTTCGCGTAAGCGTTTCAGCAACGAGAAATATTCCTCGGGGACGGTGTAACCGACGGTGTCCGGGATATTGATGGTGGTGGCGCCGGCTTTGATCGCCGCCTCCACGCAACGGCACAGGAAATCGAATTCGGTGCGCGTGCCGTCCTCGCTCGACCATTCGACGTCGTCGGTGAAATTGCGCGCGCGCGTGACCTGCGCGATCACCATCTCATAGACTTCGTGCGGCTCCTTTTGGAGCTTGTATTTCATGTGCACCGGCGAGGTGGACAGGAAGGTGTGAATGCGCCGGCGCTCGGCCGGCTTGATTGCCTCGGCGCAGCAATCGATGTCCTTAAAGCTGGCGCGGGCGAGCCCGCAGATCACCGCTTTTTTGGTGCGCTTGGCGATCTCATTGACCGCGGCGAAATCGCCGTCGGAGGCGATCGGGAATCCGGCCTCGATCACGTCGACGCCCATGGTGTCGAGAAGCTCGGCGACTTCGAGCTTCTCCTCATGCGTCATGGTGGCGCCGGGACATTGCTCGCCGTCGCGCAAGGTGGTGTCGAAGATGAGGACGTGGTCCGCTTCTCTTTTGGGTGCAGTTGCTTTCGGCGCAGTATTGGCCGACGCCTTGGCTGGGCTGGTGCTGCCGCTATTCATAACGAAATCCTTGTCTCTGGCGCCGGTCCCGGTTCCTCACGCGGGTCTCGGGATTTTCTGGGCGCTCTGTTGTGGCTCGCTTATGGCTCTCTTGGGTCCGGTGGCGGCGATCCCCTGAGTGCCCAGGCGCGATGGCCCAGCCGGCCCTCAGGGGGCAATAAGGAGCAGGAGCCCGCCAAGAATCAGGGCGGCGCCGGCGCAGGCTTTAGCCTCGCCATTGATCGCGCGAAAATCGCAGCAGATCGTCATCGCCATTGCCCTTGTCGCGCCGATAAACGGCGCATGCATCCAAGAACTTACGCAACAAACCTCGCGGATCGAGATGAATTCCGCGTTAAGCCCTTCGGGACGCCACTTTGTAGCGGAACACCCCGCCGCGGCGCAAGCCTCGCTGGCGGAACTTGAACGGATTCATCGCGTTACTCGGCGAATTTCCAAGCGATCTATTTCGGTCTCCGCTTGGCAGCAAAGGCCCGCAGCCTCGCTTGCGCCGCCTCGGTCGCGACAATCTTGCAAAAGTCTTCGACCGCTTCGGCAATACTGCGCCGATAATCGCGATCGATCTGGCGCATGAAGGCGGCGCGCCCGGCGCGCATCGCGGCTTCGGGCTTTGCCGCGAAGGCGCCGGCGAGTTCGAGCGCATCCGTTTCCAGTTCGGCATCCGGCACCACGCGGTTGACGATGCCCAGCGCTGCCGCCTGTTCGACGCCGAACGGACGTCCGGTAAAAAGCAGCTCGAAGGCGCGGTGGCGGCCGATAATGCGCGGCAGGTGCACAAAGTGGATAGCCGGCAGCACGCCGAGATCGATCTCCGGATAGCCAAGCGTGGCGCTCTTGCCAGCCAGGATGACGTCGCAGGAGACAGCGAGCGTCATGCCGCCGCCGCGCGCGGCGCCATTGACCGCCGCGATCGAGGGTTTGCCGAGGCGATATTGCGCGTCGAATAGTCCGACATAAAGCGCATGCACCAGCGTTCGGATCTCGTCCGGCGAGCGTCCGGCAAGCGCGGCAATATCTAGGCCGCCACAGAACAGCTTTGGCAGCGCGCTCGCGATCACGATCGCGCGACGGCATCGTCCGCGGCCGCTCGGTCAAGCGCTGCGATCACGCCGCGCACCATCGCCAAATCGAGCGCATTCACCGGCGGACCCGCCAATCTGATGCAGGCAATGCCGCCCGTGACCTCACAGCGAAGGCGATCGTCGGTGCTTTCCGCTGTCATCGTTTCGGGTCATTCCCATGCGCGGCACAAAATGTCGCGGCTAGTCGTCTTCGGCGCGCAGCGTCCGCTCGGCCTTTTTCAAATCCTTCAGCGCCTGCCCGCCGATCTTCGGAAAGTCGGGCTTGAGCGCTTCGATCGCCTCGACGATTGCGGCGGAGACGATCACCCAGGCAACGTGCTTGTGGTCGGCGGGGATGACGTACCAGGGCGCATAGTCGGTCGAGGTTTCGCGAATCATGTCCTCATAGGCCGCCATGTAATCGTCCCAGTAGGCGCGCTCGGTGATGTCGCCGGCCGAGAATTTCCAGCGCTTTTCCGGCTCATCGAGCCGCGCCAGGAAACGCTTGCGCTGTTCCTTCTTGGAAATGCGCAAATGGAATTTCAGCACCAGCGTGCCGTTGCGGGTGAGATCGCGTTCGAAGGTGCGAATATCCTGGAAACGATGTTTCCAGATATTCTTTTTGGTCACGCTCGACGGCAGCTTTTGCCGTTCGAGCAGATCGGGATGCACCCGTACCGCCAACACCTCTTCATAGTGCGAGCGGTTGAAGATGCCGATCCGCCCGCGCTCCGGTAGATACTTATCGATGCGCCAGAGGAAATTGTGGGCGAGCTCCTCGGCGCTCGGCGCCTTGAAGGCATGGACGGTGCAGCCCTGCGGATTGACGCCCGCCATCACGTGCTTGATGACGCCGTCCTTGCCGGCGGCATCCATGCCCTGAAGCACGATCAGTACCGCCCAGCGGCCATGGGCATAGAGACGCTCCTGCATGTCTTCGAGGCGTGCGACTCCCTCGGCGAGGATCGCGCGCACCTGCTCGATGTCGGTCGCAAGACCAAAGGTTTCTGCCGGATCGAAGTCGGCAAGCTTGAACTTTCCCGGCTTGTCGATCCGGCAGTGTTTGACGATTTTGGCGAGTTTCATCGCCAATGTGTAGGCTCACTCGTGCCAGGGATTGACGAACAATCCAATCATTCCCGTGCTGCCCTTCAGATGCGCCGGCGCTGGCCCGAACTTCGCGGTCAGCTCGTCACGCGTCAAGCCGGGCGGCAGCTCCTTCGGATCGAAATCGGTGGCGATAAGAACGAAGGTATAGTGGTGCGCAGTCGCATTGGGCGGAGTGCACGGCCCAGAATAGAATCCGACGCCTTGGGTACTTTTGCCGCCGACATATTTGTCGTTCGGCTTGCTCACTTCGCCTTCGGCGAAGCCGGTGACGGATGCAGGAATTCCATAGGCGACCCAATGATTGACGCCACCGGGAGCTCGACCC
>JBKPIZ010000272.1:0-5607 GCA_046730495.1 Pseudomonadota bacterium | reverse complement strand
TATCCATGCCGTCCAGTTCGGTCGACACCGCCTCGATGATTTCACGACACAGATCCAGCGAATAACCAATCGGCTGGGCACGTTTGTTGAGGTAGGAAAACGGCAGCGAATTCTCGCGATAGCCGAGTGTGATCGTTCCGGTGTCCTTGATCTTCTTGAGCGTGCCCGAGAGCGCACCGACCGGGCGGTCCTGCGCCAAAGCCGGTGCCGCCGCAGCGACCACGGCGATCGTCAGGACTGCCCAAAAGCGCAGGTGCGGCATGACACGTCTATGCGACGCCCGGCTCGAGCATTACCTCGGGCTCGACCGGGATGATGATCTTCTCACCCTCCCATTTTGCCACCACCGCGGTCGCCAGCGAATTGCCGATGACGTTTGTGGCGGACCGGCCCATGTCGAGGAACTGGTCGATGCCGATGATGAGAAGGAGTCCGGCCTCAGGCAAGTTGAAGCTGGCCAGCGTCGCGGCGATGACGACGAGCGACGCGCGCGGCACGCCGGCCATGCCTTTGCTGGTCACCATGAGAAGGAGCAGCATCGTCACTTGCTGCCCGAAGCCAAGCTCGATGTTATAGGCCTGCGCGATGAACATTGTCGCGAAGGTGCAATACATCATCGAGCCGTCGAGATTGAAGGAGTAGCCCATCGGCAGCACGAAGCTGATGATCTTTTTGCTGATTGGAAATTTTTCGAGTTGTTCCATCAATTTCGGATAGGCCGCTTCACTGCTCGCAGTCGAGAAAGCAAGCAGGAACGGTTCGCGCACTAACGCCACCAGACGTATCGCGTGATTGCCGAAGAACAGATAACCAACGAGAACAAGCAAGATCCATAACAGGAAAAGTCCAAGGTAAAACTCGACCACGAACTTGCCGTAAGTGACCAGGATGCCAAGGCCTTGGGTCGTGATAATTGCAGCCATCGAAGCAAACACGGCGAGCGGCGCAAGCTTCATGATGTACCCGGTGATCGTGAGGATGGCGTGCGAGAGCTCCTCGATTCCCTGGACAAGGGCGCGAGCACGTTCGCCGAGCGCAGCGCAGGCGACGCCGAAGAACAACGAGAACACCACAATCTGCAAAATTTCGTTGTTCGCCATCGCCTCGACGATCGATCGCGGCACCAGATGCGTCACAAAATCCTTCATCGACAGCGAGGCGACCTTGAGATTGGTCGAGGCCAGCGCATCAGGTAACGGCAGGTTGAGATTGTCACCAGGACGCAGAATGTTGACCAGTACAAGGCCCAGAAGCAACGAAACGAGCGACGCCGAGATAAACCAGGCCATCGCCTTGGCGCCGATGCGGCCGACGATTTTAGGATCGCCCATATGCGCCACCCCGACGACCAGGGTTGAGAACACGAGCGGGGCGATGATCATCTTGATCAGCCGCAGAAAGATGTCGGTCATCAGCGAAATGTATTCGGAAATGCTCTTTGCCACTGCCGGATCCGGCCAGAGCGTGTGGCAGGCATAACCGACCGCGATGCCGAGCAACATTCCAATGATGATGATTGTGGTGAGCGTCGAGCGCATGGTTTCCTCCCAAGGCCGAGCCGGCGCGGTTAGCTTAGGCCGAATATGACCCGTTGGAAAATGAAGTCCGGCGGACGGCAACCGATACCGAGTGGAAATCTCGGCGGCAGGGGGGACCAGTGAGGCCGAATCCGCGGCGGCTGCGGAGAAAAGCCGGCTTAAGAGTTTTACAACCCCGCTTTCGCCAGCGCCGCCGCCTGGCGCTTGCCGACGCGCTCCATCGAAAAATGTTCGATCGCCTCGTTGAACAGGCGGTAGAAATTCAGCTCCGCGCGCAGATGCAGGAACACGGCGCCAAGCCCGATCGCGGCGCGGTCCATGAACACGAATTCGCGCGGCACCGTCACCGGTCCCTTTTGCTTGAGCGCCTGATGCACGCGAAAAGCTTCGCGCCGGCCATATTCGGACGGCGCAACCCCGTCCGCGATGGTGCGCACCCGATCATCAAGCAGCGGCCCATAGATGAAGCGCGCCCAGATGTTGAGCGTCTCGATCAGATTGCGCGACAGCCTGCGGAATCCCCACGTCTCGTAAGCGTGCACGATCAGATCGTCTTGGCCGCGCAGCAGCCCGTGATAAAGGTCGACGACGCCGCGGACGAATTTCGGCGCGAAAATGCGGATGCAGCCATAATCGAGAAGATTGATCCCGGCCGGCGCGCCGTCGCGGCGGAAAACGGTGTAGTTGCCGAGATGCGGATCGCCGTGAATCACGCCGAAACGGCTGAACGGGAACCACCAGGCGGTAAACATCGCCCTGGCGAGCGCGTTGCGCGCCGCGAGCGGATCGTTCTTGTGGGTGAGCATGCGGGTGCCGTCGAGCCAGTCGAGCGTTAACAGCCGCCCGGTCGAGAGTTCGGGCCAAGCGCGCGGCACGCGCACGATATCGACGCCATCGAGCATTTCGCCGTACAGCGCGACATGCTTCGCCTCGCGCCGGTAATCGAGTTCCTCGCGCACGCGCGCGCCGATCTCCTTGGCGATTTCGCTGGTGTCGATCGCCGGGTCGAAACGGCGGCGGATCGCCAACAGCCATTCCAGCTGCTGCAGATCGGCTTCGACCGCGGACTGCATGTCGGGATATTGCAGCTTGCAAGCGAGCGCGTCGCCGCCGAGCGAACGCGCGCGATGAACCTGACCGAGGGAAGCGGCGGCGGCCGGATGATGCTCGAAATTGGCAAATTTGTTTTCCCAGCCGGCGCCGAGCTCTGCCATCATGCGGCGCTTGACGAAGGCCCAGCCCATCGGCGGCGCCTCGCTTTGCAGCTTCTGCAGTTCGGCGGCATATTCCGGCGGCAGGAGATCGGGGATGGTCGCCATCAATTGCGCGACCTTCATCAGCGGCCCTTTAAGCCGGCCGAGCGCCAGCGACAGTGCGCTCGCCTCGCTGGCGCGATCGGGCTCGCCGCCAAGGAGCCGCCGGCCGGCATAGCGCGCCGCCACCCCGCCGACATTGGCGGACACCCGCGCATAGCGCGCCGCGCGGGCGGAGAAGCGATTCTTTTCGCGGTCGGATTGTTCGCGCTTCGCCATAAATCACTTTTTAATGAGGGCCGGCGCCGCTGGCCGGTACCGATCGGCTCACCCAAGCCATAGCTTGATTGGCCTTACGTATCCAGATGCTCGAGCTCGTCGATCAGCCGCTCGATGACGCCGAGCCCGCGTTGCCAGAAGGCCGGGTCCCGGGCATCGAGGCCAAACGGCGCCAGGAGCTCGGAATGATGCTTGGTGCCGCCGGCCGCGAGCATGGCCAGATAACGCTCGGCAAAACCCTGCGCCGCATTCTCGTACACGGCATAGAGCGAGTTCACCAGGCAATCGCCGAAAGCATAGGCGTAAACGTAAAACGGCGAGTGAATGAAATGCGGGATGTAGCACCAGAATATTTCGTAGCCGGGCTTGAGCTCGATCGCGGGGCCGAGACTTTCATGTTGCACGTCCATCCATAGCTCGCCGATCCGCGCCGCGGTCAATTCGCCATTCTTGCGTTCGCTGTGGACGGAGCGCTCGAACGTGTAAAACGCGATCTGGCGCACTACCGTATTGATCATGTCTTCGGCCTTGGCGGCGAGCATTGCTCTGCGTTCTTTTTTGTTGCGCGTCCCAGCCAGCAATTTGCGGAACGTGAGCATTTCGCCAAAGACGCTTGCAGTCTCGGCAAGCGTTAGCGGGGCCTGCGCCATCAAGGCGCCGTTCGGAGCTGCGAGCACCTGGTGCACGCCATGGCCGAGCTCGTGCGCGAGCGTCATCACGTCGCGCGGCTTGCCTTGATAGTTCATCAGCACATACGGATGCGCCGATGGCGTGGTCGGATGCGAAAATGCTCCCGGCGCCTTGCCCGGACGCACCGGCGCGTCGATCCACCGGTCGCTGAAGAATCGCGCGGCAATATCCGCCATCTTCGGCGAAAAAGCGCGATAGGCGGCAAGCACGGTGTCCTGGGCTTCATTCCACGGCACGCTGCGCATCGGGACTTGCGGCAGCGGGGCGTTGCGGTCCCAGTGCGGCAGCCGTTTTTTGCCGAACCATCCGGCCTTGAGCGCGTAATAGCGATGCGACAGCCGCGGATAAGCGGCGCGCACGGCGGCGACCAGCGCGTCGACGACCTCACGCTCGACCCGGTTTGATAAATGCCGCTCGTCGGCAATATCGGCGAAGCCGCGCCAGCGGTCTGAAATCTCCTTGTCCTTTGCGAGCGTATTGGTGATCAGCGCGAACTGCTGCACATTGTCCTTGAAAGTGTGCGCGAGCGCTTGCGCCGCCGCTTTGCGCTTGGCGCCGGAGCGGTCCTGCAACAAATTGAGCGTCGGCTCGATGGCCAGCGATTTTCCCGCAAGCTTGAACCGCAAATTTGCAATCGTCGCGTCGAAATGCCGATTCCACGCCGAATAGGCGATCACCGCTTTTTCATGAAATAACTGCTCGACACGATCTTCGAGCTGATAAGGCCGATACCGCCGCACGTCTTCGAGCCAAGGCCGGTAATGGCCGAGCGCCGGATCGGCCATGGCCTTATCCAGAACCGCATCGTCGATGCGGTTGAGTTCGAGCGTGAAGAACAACAGATGGATCGAGGCCGCCGTCAGTCGCTCCTGCACGTCGCCGTAAAATTTGGTGCGGGCCGGGTCGAGCGTGTTGCCGGCGTGAGTGAGACCGGCAAAGGAAGAAAGCCGGCCCATGAGATCGTCGATGGCTTCATAACGCCGTACCGCCGCGGCCAGAGCGCCGCCGCCATCGGCGTCGGTGGCAAGGCCTGCGAGCTTGCCCTTGTAAGCGTCCTCGAAAGCGGCGCATTCGGCATCGGTGCGATCGAGATCGCGCTTGATCGCCGGATCGCTAAGGCCGGAATAAAGGTCGTCCAGATTCCATTCCGGCAGTCGGCGGAAACTCGCCGAAATCGGTCGAATGGCCCGCTTGGCGGCGGATTTGCCTGTAATCTTGGGCATGCGTGGGTTTGATCTACGACGTTAAAGCTTTATTCGCGCCTGATGTGGCGCAACATAAAGGCAGCTGCAAGAGCACACGCGCGCGCGCAGGTCTCAACCGCTCCAAGCCGGCGCATGCGTTCCGAGCGGGACGCTTGGGCGCGACCAATGCGGCGGCGTTCCGACATTTCGGCAGCGTGATGCACGGCGGTCAGCCGACCAAAACCGGACTGCGTTTCGCGCAACCGATCGCGCACATCGTCAAAGCCCGGATCGCGGCAATGCATGCCATCGATGCGGCCGAGCTGGCGCAGCCAGTGGCCGGTTTGGGCGAGCGAAGCGCGCACGTGCCAGGAGCCGCCTTGCTCGGCGCGGCGCTTGAGCGCCGCCATGATCGCGAAGGCCAAGAGATAGCCGGTCGCGTGGTCGAGCGCCTGCGCCGGCAAGGCTCTCGGCTCGGACGAACCAAACGCTTCCGCTTCGGCCAGGTTCAGTCCGCTCGCAGTCTGGACCAGCGAATCGAAGCCGCGGCGGCGCGCCCAAGGTCCCTCGTGGCCGTAAGCGGATAGCGAGGCATAGACGATGCCGGGGCGCAGCCGAGCCATCTCCTCCGGGCCAAATCCGTGGGCGGCGACGGCGCCGGGC
>JBKPIZ010000271.1:0-8077 GCA_046730495.1 Pseudomonadota bacterium | reverse complement strand
AACATTGGCGCCTGGCGCGATCGCATGAAGGCATTGCCCGGTTGGGCGCATCCTTATGACTTAATGCCCGGCCATCCGTTGAAGCTGTAAGTGACACGCGCCTGGTTCGACGACCGCCCAACGGCAAGGCCGGCGCTGACCAGCACGAGCACTAAAGCGGAATATCGAGGGCTTTAGGAATCGGCTTCGGCATTGGTGATGGTACAGGCGGCGCAGGTGCGACGGCGACGCTCGGTTGGGCAGCTGGCGCAGGCGGCGGCGAAGCTGGCGGCGATGGGCCAGGCGCCGCGGCGGCGGGCGGCGCCGTGGCAGCTGGTGGTGCGGCGGCTGGCGGCGCAGTGGGTGATGGCGGAGCCGATGAGACTGGCGCCGCCGTCGCGGCCTGGGCCGGTGGCTGGGGCTGCGCCGGCTGAGGCAAGGCCGCCGGCCTCACGGCAGATCGAACCGGCTGCCCCGCCGACGGGCCGGCCGACGCCGGCGGGCTCGTAGGGTTGCTCGCGGGTTTGGGCGCCGCGTTCGCTGCCGCTTGCGGCGGCTGGGCCACGGCCTGCTGCTGGGTCGGCGGCGAAGCCTGCACTGACTGTGGCACCGGCTCGTTAGCGTATTTTGCCAGCAGCGCGTTCGCCGCCGCGATCAGCTTTGCTCCGTCGATCTTTTGTTCCTTGATTTCCTTGCGCCAGATGTCGATCACAGGCTCGGTCGCCTTGCGCCAGCGCGCCACGGCTTCCGGCAACAGCGTCACGATCAAATCGCCGCGCTCAACGACCATATTGGCGACAGCGGCAGCTTGCTGATCCCACATCGCGCCCGCCATCGCGGCAGCAACTTGACCGGCATTGCTGTCGATCACGCTTTTCAGCTCGCGGGGCAGCCGATCGTAGCTCGCTTTGTTCATTGCCAGCACGTAAGTCCTCGCGCTTGGTGAACGATCGGAAAACTCGGTGTGGAAGCGGAGCAGATCGTTCAGTCGCAGCGGCGGCACGAGGTGCCATGGATCGAGACAGCCGTCGACGACGTGTTCGGTAATGGCGACCGGAAGCTGTGCACTTGGCATCATGACCGGACGCGCGCCGAGCGCGCGCATGGCTTCGGCCGCCAGCCGGGTCTGCACGTGTACTTTGAAGTCTTTGATATCTTCGGTCGTCCGCACCGGTCGCATCGCATGGATGGCGGCGCTATCCGAGCAAGAGAAACAAATCGTATAGAAATCCCGGAATTCGTCTTGCAGATTGGCGACGGCAAAATCGGTCAATGCTTTCGAACTGACCAGGGCGCGCCGCGACGGCAGGAATGGCAGTTCGAAGGTCTCGATTTTGGCAAATCGGCCGGGCGTCAGGGTCGGGGCAGCGAAGGCGATGTCAGCCGAGCCGTCGCGGACCTGATCGAGCAGCGCCGCTGGCGCCCCGCCGAGCTGCATCGAGGGAAATATATCGACGTGCATCCGGCCGCCGGATTCGGTCTCGATTTTGCGCGCCCAAGGCAGGAGGAATTTGTCATGAACGCCGGATACCGCCGAAAACGAGTGGTGGAGCTTGAGCGTTATCGGCGGCGTATCCGCGTGCGCAAGACGCCAAATCGCAGGAGCGACGGCGGTTCCGATCGATGAAGTTAAAAACGTGCGTCGCGCAATCCGCATCAAACAATGTCCTCGCGACGACCGGCGACTGTTCAGCTTTGTTAATGAAGTGGCGAGGGCCGATCGTTTTGCTCGTTTGGCCGGACTGCGCTACCTCCAACTGCGGGCGACGGCAGCATCGGCTCCCGCACTCCCTCGCGCATCGCTTCGCCCACGGCCTCGCGCGAGCGTTGCTGATAGCGCCGATAGGAGAGCCAGCCGAACGGCAGGCTGCCGAGATAAGCGAGCGTGCCAAGCGTGAGCACAATCCATGGATAGGCGATCAAAAGTCCGATCGACAACACGACGATGACTATCACCGGGCCGACCATTTCGGGCGGAACGCGCGTGCCGACCCTTTTGCCGGAATAGACCGGCAGCCGCGAGACCATCAGAAGCGCAATGACCAGGGTGTAAAACAGCGTCGACCAGATCAAGACGCTCGAGCGCGGAACCCCGAGGAACGTCACGTATATCGGCAGCAGCACCGCGATTGCGCCCATTGGGGCCGGCATGCCGACGAAGAAATTGCTGGCCCAAGCAGGCCGATCGGGCTCCTCCGCCATGACATTGAAGCGCGCCAGCCGCAGGCCCCCGCAAATCGCGAACACCATCGCAGCGATCCAGCCGGCCGATTTCAGCTCGTGCAGACCCCAAAAATACAGGACTAGTGCCGGAGCGACACCGAAATTGACGAAATCGGAAAGGCTGTCGAGCTCAGCGCCAAAGCGCGACGTTCCCTTGAGGAACCGCGCCAGACGGCCGTCGATCCCGTCGAGGATCGCCGCAAATACAATCGCCGCGAGCGCGAGCACATAACGGCTTTCGAAGGCCATCCGGATCGCAGTCAATCCGGCGCACATCGCAAGAAGCGTGACCATGTTCGGCGCCAGCGTACGCACGGGAATGCGGCGGAAGCGCCGGCGGCGTGGGTCACCTGGGGGCGATGTTATTGCCATAACGACAATATAGCGGCTTGCGCCGGAGCCTGCCATCGGGCCGACGTGCCCCCCGATCTATGGGGTTTAATGGACCGCCGCAGACCCAACGCCGCGGACCGCGCGCCAAAAGGCTATTCTCCGCCACTCGCGAACGAGCGATTACACCGCGTTTGTCAGATCGCGCCCGATCGCGCGCATGAAGGTCTGGACACCCATGGGCTTTGCAAACAGGAAGCCCTGAACCAGGTCGAAGCCCAGTTCGCGCGCCGTAAAGAAATCGGCGTAGTTCTCGATCCCGACAGCGACTGTGCGGGGCGCCGAATTGATTGGCCGCACCGACGATATGCCGGCACAGCGTCCGCTTTGCGCGATCGTAGGCGCAACCAGCCACTAATTCGGGCTCAACCTTGATTTCGACGAAAGGAAAATCCCTCAATTGCAGGAGCGTGGTCCATTCGCTACCGAGTCGGTCAACCGAAATGGCAAGCTTGCGCAATCTGGCCTGTTTGGCGAAGTCGCGCGCCACCGCAAGATCGCGCGTGATGTCGCTGCCGTCGACCTCGAGAATAAGTCCTGCGAAAGCAGGATCGTCCGGCAGTTGACGGCAGAGGTAGTCGAACGAGTTTGGATCCTCGAGAAACGAGATTGGCAGGTTGATTGATAGATCGAGGGGACGCTGCTCTGCCAAAAAGTAGCGCCAGTCGGCGAGTGCCTGGGTAACAACGAATTGCGATAGCGCCGGTAACAGCCGATCTCCCATATGAGGAATGAAATGGGCAGGCTGAATCACTCCCAATCGCGGATGGCGCATGCGAATAAGGGCTTCCGCGCCGCGAAGATCGAGCGCCTGGCTGCCGATCTTGGGCTGGTACCACAGTTCGAGCCAGCCCGCCGAATGGCCGTGCGCGCCGATGCCGCCAGGATTGACGTCACTCGTGAGCGCGGCCGATACTCGTTGCGGCTCAGAAGACACGTGCGGACTCCGCGAATGTTGGCGGGCCCGCAGAGTTATTGGCCTAATTCGTCCCGGACAAGTTCGCGATGTGAAAGTAGTTAAATGAAAATCTCCATATGACAAAAAACATGCGGGTGTTTTGGCGGCCTTGCCATGAGTGATCTTCAACAATCAACAACAGAATTTCGACGAATTGCAGGCGGCGGCAATTTGGTGGCGACCATTGGCAATCTTTGGCCTTACATTTGGCCGGCCGATCGCCGCGATCTCAAGGCGCGTGTGATCTTCGCCACCGTCCTGCTTTTTGTCGCCAAGCTTGCGACCGTCGCCGTCCCGTTCACTTTCAAATGGGCGACCGATGCCCTGGCGGGGCGCGGCACTGCACCGGTAGCGCCGGACAATTGGCTGGCGTGGGCGCTCGCGGCGCCGATCGTGATGACGCTCGCCTATGGCGCGACGCGCGTTGTAATGGGCCTTCTCACGCAGTGGCGCGACGGCATTTTCGCCAAAGTGGCGATGAATGCGGTGCGCCGACTGGCGATCCTCACGTTCGAGCACATGCATCTTTTGTCGTTGCGGTTTCATCTCGAGCGCAAAACCGGCGGATTGACTCGCGTTCTGGAACGCGGCCGCAACGCCATCGAGACGATCGTCCGAATGGTGCTGCTGCAGCTCGCTCCGACCATTGTCGAGCTCGTACTAATCGTCACGGTGCTGCTCCTGCATTTCGACTGGCGCTACGTCGCGGTCATCGCCGCAACGGTAGTTTGCTACATGCTGTTCACCTGGTACGCCACTGAATGGCGCATCAATATTCGCCGCCGAATGAACGAGAGCGACAGCGACGCCAACGCGAAAGCAATCGACTCGCTATTGAATTATGAAACCGTGAAATACTTTTCCGCCGAAGCGCGCGAGGCCAGGCGCTACGACCGCTCGATGACGCGTTACGAGGATGCGAGCGTCAAGGCTTACGTATCGCTTGCAGTGCTCAATGCCGGACAAGCGGTCATTTTCACCATCGGTCTGACTGGCGCGATGGCGTTGTGCGCTTATGGCATCGAACGCGGCACCAACACCGTCGGCGACTTCGTGATGATCAATGCGATGATGATCCAGCTCTACACGCCCTTAAACTTCATGGGCATGGTGTATCGTGAGATCAAACAGGCCATCATCGACATTGAAATCATGTTTTCACTCTTGGCGCGCAATCCTGAAGTTACCGACAGGCCCGAGGCATTGCCATTGCAGGTGCGCGCCGGCACCATCCGTTTCGAGAACGTTTCCTTTGCCTATGAACCAGCGCGACCGATCCTTACCAATTTGAACTTCGACGTTGCCGCCGGCCATACCGTCGCAATCGTCGGACCCTCCGGCGCCGGTAAATCGACGATTTCGCGGCTGCTATTCCGGTTCTATGACGTCACCGGCGGCCGAATCCTGATCGACGATCAGGACATTCGCGAGGTCACGCAGACGTCGTTACGCGCCGCCATAGGCATGGTGCCGCAGGATACCGTGCTGTTTAACGACACGATCCGCTACAATATTCGTTACGGACGCTGGGATGCGGGTGACGCCGAAGTCGAGGAAGCAGCGCGCCAAGCGCAGATCGACGGTTTCATCAAGCGCACGCCGAAAGGCTACGAGACCGAAGTCGGCGAGCGCGGCTTGAAGCTCTCCGGCGGCGAGAAGCAGCGCGTCGCCATCGCGCGCACGATCCTCAAGGGCCCCCCTATTTTGCTGCTCGACGAAGCGACCTCGGCGCTCGACAGCCACACCGAAAAGGATATTCAGGACGAGCTCGACCGGGTCGCCGAAAACCGCACGACGCTGGTGATTGCGCATCGGCTGTCAACGATCGTCAATGCTGACGAGATTCTAGTGCTCGATCGCGGCGCGATCATCGAACGCGGCACGCATCGCGAGCTGATCGCGCATGGCGGACTTTATGCCAGCATGTGGAACCGGCAACGCGAAGCGCAGCTCGCCCGCGATATTCTGGCCGAAGTCGGCGACGACGGCGCGGCGCCCAATCGCAACCCGCCGCCATTGCCCGAGGAATCCGAGCCGCGGCCCGACCTCCTTCCGGCTGCAGACGCGGCCGAATGAGCACATCATTGTTGTCAGTACCGCCTTGCGCCGCTCGCAACCGGCAAAAAGAAACGACATAGACACACAAGCCCAATGTCCGTCACCGCCTCAATTCGTCAGCAACTGACGCCAATTCACCGCCAAGGTTATCCTTTCATCGCCGGCTTTGCCGTGGCGAGCCTCGTTTTGTTCTGGTTATGGCCGCCGCTTGGCTGGCTCGGCGTGATCGCGACGTCCTGGTGCGTTTATTTTTTTCGCGATCCGTCGCGCATAACGCCGATCCGTGACGGGATCGTGGTGGCGCCGGCGGACGGCCGCGTCTCTCAGGTCGTGAGCGCGGTGCCGCCGCGCGAGCTAGAACTCGGCGAACGGCCGTTGCCTCGCGTCTCGATCTTCATGAGCGTGTTCGACTGCCACATCAATCGCAGCCCGGTTGCCGGGCGCATCGAGCGCATCGTTTATCGCACCGGCAAATTCATCAGCGCCGATCTCGACAAAGCGAGCGAGGACAACGAGCGCAACGCATTCGTTATCGTCACCGGCAGCGGCCAGCGCCTTGCCGTCATTCAGATCGCCGGCTTGATCGCGCGCCGGATCGTTTGCTTCGCCCGCGAAGGCGACAGCCTTGGCGCCGGCCAGCGCATCGGCATGATCCGCTTCGGATCCCGCGTCGACGTTTACCTTCCCGAAGGCACGCGCGTCTTGGCCGGTGAGGGGCAAATCGCGATTGCCGGCGAGACGCTCATTGCTGATGTTGCCGCGGATGCGGCTGAGCCAACGTTCCAGCGCGAGTAGTTGTCACGGGAACACAGCGGCGAGGATCGCCGTTTTAACGAGGCCCGCTGTTCTTGTTGACACGCTTTCCGCGTGCCTTCCACGAACAAAAACGCTTGCAGGCGGCGAGAATCGACGCCACATGTATTCTTTGTGAGAATCAATCCATGAGCAAAATCAATGCGGTCTGCGTCTATTGCGGATCGAATACAGGGACCGAGCCGATTTTCGGCGAAGCGGCCGGTCAATTTGGCAGAATTCTCGCCGAAAACGGCGTGCGCCTCGTTTATGGCGGCGGTTCGGTCGGCTTGATGGGCATACTCGCCGACGCTGTGCTGGCGCATGGCGGCAAAGCCACCGGAATCATTCCGGAATTTCTCACCCGGCGCGAGCAGCCGCGTCGGCTCGGCCAGGAGCTGATCGTTACCCACGATATGCATGAGCGCAAACGTACGATGTTCGATCGCGCCGATGCTTTTGTCGCCTTGCCCGGCGGGATCGGCACGCTCGAAGAACTGGTCGAACAATTGACCTGGGCCCAGCTTGGCCGCCATAGCAAGCCGATCCTGATCGCCAATATCAACGGCTATTGGGATCCGCTGTTGACGCTCGTTGCCCATATGCGCGAGCGCGCCTTCATGCCGGATTCGCTGTCGATCAATTTCCTGGTGACCGAGCGGGTCGAAGATATTTTACCGGTTTTGCGGCACGCGGCCCGTGGCCGCACCGAGGCGGAAAAGGCAATGGCGATTCCGGCCGAGCGGCTTTGATCGCTGCCGTCACAGCGCGATCCCAGACGAAAAACGGATCATTCCCGCGCGGGCGAATCGTCCGCATCGCGCAGGAACGTCACCGCTTCAATGCGGTTGCCGTCCGGGTCGCGAATGAAGGCCGCGTAATAGCTCTCGTGATATTCCGCGCGCCGGCCGGGCGCGCCGTCGGACGTGCCGCCGGCCTTAAGTGCGACGGCATGAAAATCCTCGACCGCCCGCGTGTCGGTGGCGCGCAGGCAAATATGCACGCCGCTGTCCGGCGCGACGCGCGCCATTGCCGCGCGCCGATTGATCCAGAATTCCGGGTATTTCTTGCCGAAACCGACTGCGGCATCCGGCCATTCGCGTAATTTCCGCATCCCGAGCGGCGCCAGTAACGCGGCATAGAACGGCTCGGCCTTCGCCAGATCGCGCACCGCAACGGAGACATGATCGATCATGGGGGATCTCCAAAATTCCCGCGGCGCCTAGCGATAAAAAAGCCCGATCACGCCGGCGCGCCGGATTTCATGAGCTTGTAAACGATAGAATCCATCAGCGCCTGGAACGAGGCATCGATAATGTTTGCGGATACGCCAACGGTTCGCCAATGCTCACCGGTCTCGTCGGTGCTCTCGATCAGGACCCGCGTAACGGCTTGCGTGCCGCCATTGAGGATGCGCACGCGATAATCGGTCAATGTAAGTCCAGTGATGAAGCTTTGATATTTGCCGAGGTCCTTGCGCAGCGCGAGATCCAGCGCGTTAACCGGGCCGATGCCTTCGGCTACCGAGATCAGCTCTTCGTTGCCGACCTTGATCTTCACCACCGCCTGGCTCACGGTCACGCGCTGGCCTTTGGCATTATTGCGCTGCTCGACATTGACGTCGAACTTTTCGACATCGAAGTAGTGCGGCACTTGGCCGAGCATGCGCCGCGCCAG
>JBKPIZ010000270.1:0-3868 GCA_046730495.1 Pseudomonadota bacterium | reverse complement strand
GCGCAACAGCGGCTGTAAATTGCGCTCGGCCCAGGGCGCAAAGTCGCGTTTTGCGAAGCCCCGTTGCGCAAAGCCCGAACTCGCCGCCATTGTCGCCATCGACCGTCCGCGCGTGCATGCCGCCGCCACGCTAATGCATTTTCATGATTCTCGGAAACAGCACCGACGAAACCAAGCGCCGTTCATGCCCGCGCCGTCGCGTCGGCCTCGGCCATGAAGCGTTCGAGCGTCGCCGCCTGCTCGGGAGAGAACCGCAGTCCGAGCTTCGAGCGCCGCCACAGCACGTCGTCCGCAGTCCGCGCCCATTCCTTGCGCATCAAATAGCGCACCTCGGCAGCGGTGAGATCGGCGCCGAACCATGTCCCCAAATCCTCCGAGCGGCTGATATTTTCGAGCACGCGCTCGACACGGCTGCCGTAGGCCCGCACCAGCCGCCTGGCATGGTCCGCCCGTAAGAACGGCCAGCTTCGTAACGTGCGTTCGACCAGTGTTTCGAGTCCGTCATAGACGAAATCGCCGCCCGGCAAATGGCTTTGCGCCGTCCACGGCCGCGAATGCGGGAAAAAGTGCCGCAACCGCGCCAATACCTGTTCGGCCAGACGCCGATAGGTCGTGATCTTGCCGCCATAGACCGTGAGCAGCGGCGCTTCGCCGTAGCGCTTGTCCAGGATCAGTTCGTAATCGCGACCGACATCCTGGGCCTTGCGCGCGCCATCGTCATAAAGTGAGCGCACGCCGGCAAATGCACAAACGACATCGGCGGCGCCGATCTCGGTCCGGAAATATTCATTCGTGACCCGGCACAGATAATCGATCTCCTCGCCGCTTGGCGCCGCGGTCGACGGGTCGCCGGCAAATTTCTGATCGGTGGTGCCGATCAGCGTGAAATCGCGCTCGAACGGAATGGTGAAAACAACCCGCCCGTCGGCGGCCTGCAGGATATATGCGCGGTCGTGTTCGTAGAGTCGGCGCACCACGATATGGCTGCCCTTGTCGAGCCGCAGGCGATGCTGCGGCTCTTGGCGGAGCGCGGTTTCGGCGAATATTTCGTTCCAGGCTCCGGTGGCGTTGATCAGGATTCGCGCGGTCACGACATCGCGCTGACCGCGCGCAATCAGAACCAGCCGCCAGCTGTCGCCGCGTTCGGCCCGCACGCAGCGGGTGCGGGTGCGGATGACGGCGCCGCGTTCCGCAGCGTCGACGGCATTGAGGACGACGAGCCGTGCGTCGTCGGCGAAACAATCGGAATATTCGAAGGCGTGGTGAAACCGGACTTTGAGCGGCAGTCCCGCCTCGTCGGTGACGAGATCGAGCTCGCGCGTGCCGGGCAGAATCTTGCGCCAGCCGATCCAATCGTAAAGCACAAGCCCGAGCCGCAGCAGCGACGCCGAGCGCCGCGTTTCTTCGATCGGCAAGACGAACCGCATCGGCCGCACCAGGTGCGGCGCGGCGCGCAACAGCGCTTCGCGCTCGCGCAAGGCCTCGTGCACCAGGCGAAACTGGCCGTGTTCGAGATAGCGCAAGCCGCCATGGATGAGCTTGGAGGAGGCCGAGGACGTGCCGGAGGCGAGGTCGTTTTGCTCGATCAGAACGGTGCGCAAGCCGCGGCCGGCGGCATCCCGCGCAATTCCGGTGCCATTGATACCGCCGCCGACGATCGCCAGATCGAAATCAGCCACTGCGCCTCCCAATGCCGGGGAATATCGAACGGCAACTGTGATCTTGCCTCAGGTGCAAGATCGGCGATGATACCAGCAGGGAATACTACCCATGGATTTTCGTAATCGTCATGTCATTGTTACCGGTGGCGCGGGCGCGCTCGGCACCGCGGTTGTGGCGCGGCTGATCGAGGCCGGCGCCGTTTGCCACGTGCCCTGCCTCAACGAGGCGGAGGCCGCGCGCTTTCGTTTGCGCGACAACAAGCAGGTCACGGTCACCGTCACCGGATCGCTCACCGAAGAGGCGGCGATCGAAAAGCTTTATCGCGGAGCGACGCCGCTGTGGGCTTCGATCCACACCGTCGGCGGCTTTGCCGCCTCGGCTTTGCGCGATACCGATTTGGCGACAATCCGCCAGCAGCTCGACATGAACCTCATTAGCTGCATCTTGTGCTGCCGCGCCGCGGTCCGCTCCATGGCGGACGCGGGCGGCCGTATCGTCAACGTCGCCGCGCGACCGGCGCTGGAACCGCGAACCGGCGCCGGGATGACCGCTTATACCGCCGGCAAAGCCGGAGTAGCTGCGCTGACCGCAGCGCTCGCCGAGGAAGTCGCCAAGGCCGGCATCCTGGTCAATGCGGTGGCGCCATCGATCATGGACACTCCAGCCAATCGGCAGGCCATGCCGAAAGCCGATCACGCTTTGTGGCCAAAGGTCGAAGAGGTGGCGGGGACGATCGCGTTTCTCGCTTCGCCGGAAAACCGCGTCACCCGCGGTGCCATCGTTCCGGTGTACGGAAAGTCGTAAGGCCTCGCGCCACTAGCCGTGTCTATTCTATCACTTGGTCAGCGCGAGCGAGCAGCGCCGGGGGTAGTGTGAGGGCGAGTGATTTTGCCGTCTTCATGTTGACCAGAAGCTGGAACTTAGTCGGCTGATAGATCGGGATGTCGCCCGGTTTGGCGCCTTTGAGGATTTTGTGTACGTCATCGGCCATGCGCGTGAGCAGCTCTGCGAGATCGACGGCATATCCCATCAGCGCACCGGCCTCGACGTAATCGCGGTACGGACACATCGCCGGCAAGCGTGTTCTTTCGGCGAGCTCGGCGATCAGCTGGCGGTGGGCGTAAAGGTCTCCTTCGCCGCTGACCAACACTGCGTCCGGCCGTTGTTGCTCCATGGCGGCAAAGATGCGCTCAAGCTCCGATGGATTCCCCTCTTGTGGGAGCATAAAAACCAGGGAAACTCCCATTTGAGCGGCGACGTCCCGCAAGACTTGCCCAGAAGAGCCTTCCCATCCGTCGCGCATCCCTAAAAATGCGATCTTGGCTGCCGAAGGAATAGCCTCCTTCAGTATCTGAAGACGCTTACCCCAGTTCTCGATCCCGGCATCAAGCGTGATGCCGGTGAGATTGCCGCCAGGTCGGCTGAGACTCGTGACCAGCCTCGCTTGCAGCGGATCTATCATGAACGCAACAACCGGTATTGTATTGGTTGCCGCTTTGAAGGCGATCACGACGGGATTGGTCCCGGTGACGATCACATCCGGTTTGCGGGTTACAATCTCCTGGGCCAAATCGGCATAGCGCTCGTGGTGCCCTTCGGCGGAATAGCGCTCGATGATCAGATTTTCTCCCTCAACATAGCCCAAGCGGCGCAGCTCGCCGAAAAATGCTCGCCACGCGCTCCCCCCGCCCGTTTCGGTCAGGAGGGCGGTCGGGATTGCCGGATGGAAAATCGCGATCCGTTGCTGGGTCGTCGACTGCTGCGCACGCACCGCTGACGGCGGAGCAAGAGCAGCGGCGCCCATGAGCGTGATGAACGTGCGCCGTTTCATAGGCTTCGTCCTCAGGCCGAGCACGACATTCTAGCACGGGCGGGCGAGAACCGAGAAAAGTCTGCGACTTAATATCCCACCCACAAGCCCGGCGTTGCCAGTTCGAGCAGGTGGCCGTCCGGATCGCGGAAATAAATGCTGTCGCCGCCGCGCGGCCAATGCGTGCGGCCTTCGATCGCGATCCCGGCCTCGGTGAGGCGATTTTCCCAAACCTGCCGTTCCTCCGCGGCGATGGCAAAAGCCACGTGCACCGGGCCATGTCCGTCATGCGGTGGAATGGTGCCGCCGGGAAGCTGCACGGTCTGCAGCGAGTGGCCACGCAGAAACAACAGCAGCACGCCGCGATGACCGACGTCGTAAGAGCAAAGCCGCGGA
>JBKPIZ010000269.1:0-4123 GCA_046730495.1 Pseudomonadota bacterium | reverse complement strand
GTCTTGGCCCGTAGCTACGAATTTGCGGATTCGGCCAAACACTTTCTCTTGGACGCTAAGCGGACCAAGGACGCGAATTCGCAACAGCACAGCGGAGAATTGGTCCACCTGCCGTCGTCGCTCACGAGTCGAGAGGCGGAGCACTTGCTAAAGCAGTTCTGATCGCTGCTGTGAGACAACACGGCCGCCGCCGGGGGGACCGCCAGCGCAGCTAGCAGCCGTAGCCGCTGCCCGTTAGATCGCTGGCCTCATCGCCCAAAGTGCTGGAAATAAAGTATGGGCACTGGGGTTTTCAGCAGGAGTGACTTAGGAGCCGCGCATGAGGCTTTTGCTATACATCCTGGGAGTTTTCGCGACTGTCGTCTGCATCGAAAAACCCGCAGAAGCAGAACAAAACTACCCCTGGTGCATCAATAAACCTGACGAATCCCCGCAGTGTCGGTACGCAACATTCGAACAATGCTTGGCTGACCGGCTTGGGAAAGGCGCGTCTTGTTCACCTAGTCCGTACCCGTCGTCACCAGAACCACGTCCATCAAACAGGCCCCAGAGGCGCTAAGTGGCTAAGACTTGCGCAAAAGCTCCGGTTGGCGATATTCACCGCCTCGCAACGGCAGAGAAGGTAATCATGGCAACTGCGTCAAAGCTGATTTTTGGCGCTGCAATTGCAGCCGTGAGCATAGCATTGGCTCAGCATGCTTCTCAAAGCGATCCGCTAATTTCTGCTCATCACAGGCAACATCTCAGAGTAAGCAGTCCTCCAAGCGATTCTCCTGCTTTCACTTCGCCCCCTAGAGGGAGTTGGGTTGGTGATCCAGCGAGCCGGCCGTATCATTATGATCCAGGATGGGGTGGTGGGCCATGATCGTAGGTCGCCATTATCAATCGCAGCAATTTGGGCAGCTTCGCGATATTAACCGCAATCCATCGCGCCTCGTCTTTGGTGAGCAGCTTGGGCGCTGATGCGCCTGCCGGGACCTCTCCTCCGTAAGAAACATACGTTCCCCGACTTTTTGACTTGCACCAGTGTCAACGCGGAACGAGTATCCTATGACCGATTGGTTCAATATGCCCAAGTAGCGAATTGTGCCGTGCCGAAGCGCTCTTCCAAACGCAAGCGTCGGAGCAAAGCCTTACCGGCCTTAGGGTTTGGCGTATCTCTCTCGATGGCAAGCGGTGCGTGCGCCTCAACCAGCGAGGCGTCGGCGAATACACCACCGCCGTCGCAGAACCACGAAATCTTTCTTGGTGAGGAAGAAATCTCCGACGTCAGTTTGACGACGTTTTATGTCTGCGACAAGGAAAATGCCGGACCATCGCCGCTCTCCCAAAAACTAAGGCAGGCCGCCGGATGCGGTGCCGGCTGTGGCTGTAGCTGTGGCTGTGCCTGCGCAGGTTTATTCCAGCCGCAACCTCCGCAGTCTCCGCATGCAACGCAGCCGAGACAGCATCTAAAGAAGAAGTCTCGCCGCCCCAGTTAGGCTTTGCGCAATAGCTCCGGCAGCTTGGCGATATTCGCTGCGACCCGTCACGCCTCATCGCGCGTGAGCAGCTTCGCCGCCAAGCGCCGCCAGATCTAAGCGAGAACCTCTGCCCCTTTGCCTGATCTTTACTGGCCACCCAGCGTGATAGGCTTGGGGCCATAGGGTCCCCTATATGGGTGCAGCAAGGTTGGTTCACATGTTCAACGCGACATTGATAGTAATAGAAGCCTTCATCCGGGAGCTTCGGACGATGTACGAACGAACATACACGACGATGGAGCCCGACTATCCTGGCGTGACGCATCGTTGGGAAGAACTGCCAGAGGCTAGGGAGTGTGGCACACTCAAAATCGAAGTCCGAACTCTCAGATACGAGCGCCGGTTTTACACTAAGCGGCGTCGAGCAGCTTAGTGCAGGAAAAATTCTATTTTTGAGTTGCGACGCATCGCGTTTTGTACGCCTTAGCTGGACGGAACACGGGCCATGATTTTGCGTTTTTTATTTGCACGGAGTGAGGCTCGCGGAGCCCGTTATGAGTGACGATGCTCCGCTCATGGCGCGCCGCGCTTGTTGGGCCCGACGGAGCGAAGCATTTCCTCGCCCTTTGCGGTCAGCCGAAAGCGGTTCAATTCTTGGACGCGGATCCGGGCGACGAGCCCGCGTTCTAAGAGCCAGGGAATGACCGGCACATCGTCCGGGCATCCGGTCGCGCGCGCCAAGCGGATCATGTCGAAGTCGAGATCGGCGGTCGCCATCTCAAGCGCGGCGAGCTTGGCCCATTCCTCGCCAATCGCCCTAATTTCATCCGGCGTCATCTCGCCTGCCTCAAACCGCGCCCGGTATTTGGCCTTGAACGCTCGCTGCTCGGCGTCGGTCATCTTCCAGAGATCAATCCACGTGACTTTGCCGCCCATGGCTGGCCTTTGTTGGGCTGTCCCGGCGATGATAAATCCGGTGCCGCGTGGCTTCGGCACCTTGAAGCCGAGGGCCTCTAGTGTTCCCGCATGAACTTTGCCGGTGCTGTCGGCCGTTTCGTGCCGCCGCCACTAACCAGCTCGGGCTCGAGCCCTTTCTTTTTCAAAAGCGTCGACCGCTTCCTTAAACCTGAGCGATCGCGGCGTCGGGCTTGTTCAGGAACACACCTGTCCCCTTCAGGTTGATCAGGAGCTCGAATTTGGTGGGCTGATAAATCGGGATGTCTCCCGGTTTGGCCCCTCTGAGGATTTGATGCACGTCATCGGCCATGCGCCTGAGCAGCTCCGCGAGATCGACGGCATAAGCCATGCGAAAAACGCGCGCCATGCGCTCCCCCCACCCGTTAGAGTCAGACGGGTAGTCGAGATTGCCGGATGGAAAATCGCTATCCGGTGCTGCCTTGCCGGCTGCTGCGCCCGCGCCGTGAGCGGCCCTGCTACTGCCGCACCGCCAAGCAGGCTGATGAACTTGCGTCGTTTCATTCGCCACCTCGCCCGGCATGGGCGAATGCGAGGGCCTTCGGCCTTCCGCGTCACCGAAACCTAAGAATAGCAAATCTCGCTACGGCAGGAGGTGCTCCGTATGCTGGTAGGGCCATTGCTGCGGAAGAGCGACATAGTGAGTCGACGTGGTGGGCGAGGGTGTTCGCCGAAGGGCCCGAGCTACTTTGCCCATCCTCGATCTACGCGCCGTCGGGACCTTTCCCCTGCGCCAAGGCCGATGTTGCTTCGCCTCCCGGCGGACCGTCCTGCGCGGACGCGGCCGCTTCGTCCCCCATTGACCCCAGCGTGGTGCCTCGGTCGAGCGCGCACAGCCGATTCAATGCCTCGCGCAACACGGCAGCAGCATGCCCCCGATCATCGGCGGACATCGCGTCGAGATCGAGGTCGAGTCTCAGGTTGGGCCGGGCCTCGTGAATCAGCCGGCGCTCCGCGCTGAGATTTTCATAGGTGTCGACGACCTGATAGGTAGCGACGGGATAGGCAATGCCCTTGACCGAGATATGGCCACGCTCCTCGCAGTGGATGCGGTCGCGAACGTTAGCGTAAGTCTCATAGGACATGAGGATCTCGCCCGGTGTGGCCGCAGCCTCAAGCCGGGAGGCAAGGTTCACGCCGCTGCCGATGATGGTGTAGTCCATCCGATCCTCGCTGCCGAAGTTCCCGACAGTGCAGTATCCCGTGTTGATTCCGATCCGGCACTGAAGGGGCTTTTCGGTGCCCGATGCCCGCCACACGTCCTGCAGCTCTTGCATCCTCCTCCGCATGGCGATGGCCATCTCGACGCAGGCGAGGGCGTCCTCCTTGACGCCGCGCGTGTCCGGATCGCCGAAGAAGATGACGATGGCGTCGCCGACGTACTTGTCGACGGTCGCTCCATGGGAAAGGGCGATTTGGGACATTTCGGTCAGATAATGGTTCAGCAACCGGGTCAGGTCCTCGGACTCCAGCCGATCTGTCGTCTCGGTGAAGCCCGCGATGTCCGAAAAGAAGACGGTCAACTTTTTGCGGCGACTCGCAATCTTGACTTCCTGTTTTCCGGTGAAGATCGACTCATATACCTGGGGCGAAAGGTATTTCGCGAGCTGGTTCGCGAGCTGCTCCAAAGCCTTGGACTTCTCCGCCAGCTGGTTCTCACGCTGCTTCAACTCCGTGACGTCCGA
>JBKPIZ010000268.1:0-3552 GCA_046730495.1 Pseudomonadota bacterium | reverse complement strand
TCGCAATCCGGCGGCCGATAGCCTCGGGCACCGGTAGCGCCGCGTGCGCGGCTTTCAATTTCTCAAGCCGCGCCACGATGTTTTGCGGAAACGGCACGGTCTTGCGCGCCGCCATGTCGACATGCAGCGCCATGTTCTCCGAGGTCGCCGACAGCCAGCCTTGCTCGGCGTGGTGCAGCTCCTCGAAATAGTGCAGACGCTTTTGGTCGAAATCCAAGAGCTGGAACGTGACGCGGACCAGATCGCCCGCGTTGAGCTCGCGCAGATAGCGCAGATGCACTTCGGCGGTGAAGCAGGAGTGCTGGCTTTCCCTCAGATAAGCTAGGCCGCAGCCAAGCAGCTCGTAGACTTCGTCGACGGCGCGGTCGAACAGCACATTGTAATAGGCCATGTTGAGATGGCCGTTATAGTCGATCCAGCCGGGCTCGACCCGCATCGGCGCAGAGACGAAGGGCGCGAAAAAGGCGGGTTCGGGCATTTGTTTGAGATCTTGGCGGTTGAGCATGGAGAGACTGTCGCGGATTTTGGGTGCCGCAGACAAGAGCCTGAACTTCGCTAACGGTGCTTGACCCAGCCGGTTGCCACCGCCACGTTTGCGCTCAAGGGCGCAAACGCGCAGGAACAAGAATGGCTTTGGTCGAGGCCCCCGAACGCAGCAAAGACGAGCGCAACGCCGCCGCTGCGGTGGTCGCCACGCTCGCCGCGCGCTACGGCAACCGGCTTGCCACCTCGCAAGCGCTGCGCCAACAGCACGGCCACACCACCACCTGGATCGAGAACCAGCCGCCGGACGCCGTGGTGTTTCCGCAAAGCGCCGAAGAGGTGCAGGAGATCGTGCGGCTGTGCGCGGCGCATCGCGTGCCGGTGATCGGTTTCGGCCAGGGCACTTCGCTCGAAGGCCAGGTCAACGCGCCGCGTGGCGGCATTTGCCTCGATTTCCGCGACATGAACCGCGTGCTGGCGGTGCATGCCGAAGATCTCGATTGCGTCATCGAACCCGGCATCACGCGCAAACAGCTCAACGAAAGCTTACGCGACACCGGTCTGTTCTTTCCGATCGATCCCGGCGCCGACGCGTCGCTCGGTGGCATGGCGGCGACGCGCGCCTCCGGCACCAATGCAGTGCGCTACGGCACGATGAAAGACAATGTGCTGGCGCTCAAAGCCGTGCTCGCCAATGGCGAGATGATCGCGACCGGGCACCGCGCCAAGAAATCCGCGGCCGGCTACGATCTCGCACGGCTGATGATCGGATCGGAGGGTACGCTCGGCATCATCACCGAATTGACGCCGCGGCTCGCCGGCATTCCGGAAGCGATCTCGTCCGGCGTCTGTCCGTTCCCGAGCGTCGAAGCGGCATGCAACGCGACGATTCTGACGATTCAATCCGGCATTCCGGTGGCGCGCATCGAGATCCTCGACGCCATGCAGGTCAAAGCCTGCAACGCCTATTCCAAGCTGACCCTGCCGGAGACGCCGGTGCTGTTTCTCGAGTTTCACGGCAGCGCGGCGAGCGTCGCCGAACAATCGCAGCGCTTCGGCGAGATCGCCGCCGAGCTCGGCGGCGGCCCGTTCGACTGGGCGACCAAGGCCGAGGATCGCAGCCGGCTGTGGCGGGCGCGGCACGACGCCTATTGGGCGGCGCTCGGACTGCGTCCGGGCATCAGCGCGCTCTCGACCGACGTCTGCGTGCCGATCTCGCGGCTGGCTGAATGCGTCACCCAATCGCAGCGCGACCTTGAGGAGAATCGCCTGATGGCGCCGCTGGTCGGCCATGTCGGCGACGGCAATTTTCATCTGCTGCTGTTTGTCGATCAAACCGACGCCGACGAAGTCAAGCGCGCCCACGGTTTCCTCGAACGCCTGGCCGAGCGCGCGCTGGCGATGGACGGCACCTGCACCGGCGAGCACGGCATCGGCCAGGGCAAGATGAAATATATGCCGGCCGAGCACGGCGAGCCGACGCTCGATGTCATGCGCGCGATCAAGCGCACGCTCGATCCGCTGGACATTATGAATCCCGGCAAGATTTTCGCGATGTGAAACTGTTCCCCTCCCCATCAGGGGGAGCGATCATTTAGTGCGATAATAATCCAGCACGAAGACGCGGATCGCCGAGGACAGATTGGCCATAGAGTTACCAGTTTGGCGCGCGCCGTCGATCGCGCCGATCAATTCGGCTACGCTTTGCCGCCGCGCTTGCGCAATCTCTTTCAGCGCGGTCCAGAACGCATCTTCGATGCTGACGCTGGTCTTATGGCCCGCGATCACGATCGAGCGCTTGATCACCGGCGATTTCATGATGCAGTTCCGGCTGCGTCTTGGCGGACCAAGTGTCAGCGCCCCGGCCGGGTCATGCGCTCCGGCCGCACCAGGTGGTCGAACTCCTTGGCCGAAACATAGCCGAGCCGCACGGCTTCTTCGCGCAGCGTCGTGCCGTTCTTATGCGCGGCCTTGGCGATCTCGGCGGCCTTGTCGTAGCCGATCTTCGGCGTGAGCGCGGTGACCAACATCAGCGATTGCTCCATCAGCGCAGCGATCCGCGGCGTGTTGGCGCGAATGCCGGCGACGCAACGATCGGTGAATGAACGCACCGCATCGGCAAGGAGCCGGATCGATTGCAGCACCGCATCGATGATGACCGGCTTGAAGACGTTGAGCTCGAAATGGCCCTGGCTTGCGGCCACGGTCACCGTGGTGTGATTGCCGAACACGCGGCAGCACACCATGGTCAGCGCCTCGATTTGGGTCGGATTGACCTTGCCCGGCATGATCGAGGAGCCGGGCTCGTTCTCCGGCAGGATCAATTCGCCCAGGCCCGAGCGCGGGCCGGAGCCGAGCAGGCGAATATCATTCGCTATCTTGAACAGGTCGGCGGCGAGCGCATCGAGTGCGCCATGGGCGAACACCAGCGCGCCGTGCGAAGCGAGCGCCTCGAATTTATTCGGCGCGCTGACGAACGGCAGCCCGGTCATGCGGGCGACGGCTTTCGCAAACAGCTTGGCGAAGCGGCGATCGGCATTGAGCCCGGTGCCGACCGCGGTGCCGCCCTGCGCCAGCGGGTAAAGCTCGCGCAGTCCGAGCTTAAGCCGGGCGATGCCGAAGGCGACCTGCGCCACATAACCGGAAAATTCCTGGCCGAGCGTCAGCGGGGTTGCGTCCTGCGTATGCGTGCGCCCGATCTTGACGATTTTCGCAAACGCCTTGGTCTTGCGGTTGAGCTCCGCATGCAGATGCGAAAGCGCCGGAAGGAGCCGATGCGAGATTTCCTGCGCGGCGGCGATATGCATCGCGGTCGGAAATATGTCGTTGGACGACTGGCTCATATTGACGTGATCGTTGGGATGGATCGGCGATTTGGCGCCGCGCCCGCCGCCGAGAATCTCGCTGGCGCGGTTGGCGATCACCTCATTGACGTTCATGTTGGTCTGGGTGCCCGAGCCGGTCTGATAGACCGAGAGCGGGAAATCTTCGTCGCGCATGCCGTCGAGGATTTCCTGCGCCGCTTGCACGATGGCTTTGGCGCGGCGGGCGTCGAGGAGGCCGAGCGCG
>JBKPIZ010000267.1:0-12991 GCA_046730495.1 Pseudomonadota bacterium | reverse complement strand
GCCGAGAATGGCGGCATGCCGAGGCAGCAGCAAATGAATCACGACATCTCCATAGGCAAAACTGGACCGGCGGAACGGGAATCGGCGCGCCTGTAGCGCTCGGTCGCCGCGAGAATGTACTTTTTGCCGTAAGCCCGCAAGGAGGCAAGCCCGGCAGCGCCGAGGTTATTCTCGCGCCTGGGTGGTCGGGTAGGCCCTAACGGCGGCAAAATCGGGGCGGGCGCGTGCGGCGATTGCCATGGTGACCCCGGCACGCGCAACCCCTCTCTCCCAGCCTGGATGGCGAATGGTGAGCGGCGAAAAGCCAAGACGAAAAGCCAAGAGCAGACCTGCCGCAATTCGCTCCTCCATTCGCAATTCGCCGATCACATATTCGGATAATTCGGCCCGCCGCCGCCTTCGGGCGGCACCCAGGTGATGTTCTGGTTGGGGTCTTTGATATCGCAGGTTTTACAGTGGACGCAGTTCTGCGCGTTGATCACAAAGCGTGGCTGGCCGGCTTCCTCGACCCATTCATAAACGGCGGCCGGGCAGTAACGCGCCGACGGTCCGGCATAGACGTCGTGCTCGGATGACTTCTGCAAAGCATTGTCGCGCACCAAGAGGTGAACCGGCTGGTCCTCCTCGTGATTGGTGTTTGACAGATAGACCGAGGTCAGCCGGTCGAATGTGAGCCGCCCGTCGGGCTTGGGATAGGCGATCGGCCGGCATTTTGCGGCCGGCTCCAGCGTTTCAAAATCCGGCTTGCCATGTTTGAGCGTGCCGAGCACCGAGAAGCCAAGCGTGCTGGTCCACATGTCGAGCCCGCCGACCGCAACGCCGGCAAGCGTCCCCAGCTTCGACCATAGCGGTTTGGCGTTGCGCACCCGCCACAGATCGCGGCCGATCGGCGAGGCGCGCCAGGCTTCCTCGTAGCCGGAAAGTTCGTCATTGGCGCGGCCGTTCGCCAGAGCCGCGGCGACATGTTCGGCTGCCAGCATCCCGGACAGCATGGCGTTGTGCGTGCCTTTGATGCGCGGCACATTGACGAAGCCCGCCGCGCAGCCGATCAGCGCGCCGCCGGGAAAAGCGAGCTTCGGCACCGATTGCCAGCCGCCCGCGGTGATGGCGCGCGCGCCGTAGCAAATCCGTTTTCCGCCGTCGAATGTATCCCTGATCAGCGGATGCGTTTTGAAGCGCTGAAATTCGTCGAATGGCGACAGATAGGGGTTGCGGTAGTTCAGATGCACGACAAAGCCGACCGCAACCAGATTGTCGCCGAAATGATAGACGAACGAGCCGCCGCCGGTGCGGTTATCGAGCGGCCAGCCGAGCGTGTGTTGCACCAGCCCGCTTTTGTGCTTGTCGGGCGCGACTTGCCAAAGCTCCTTGAGCCCGATCCCGAATTTCTGCGGTTCGCGGCTCCCCCGCAGCCCGAAATGCTCGATCAGTACCTTGGACAGGCTGCCGCGCGCGCCTTCGGCGAGCAGCGTGTATTTGCCGCGCAGCTCCATGCCGCGCGCAAAACCGGATTTGTGATGACCGTCCTTGGCGAGACCCATTTCGCCGGTGGCGATGCCGGCGACCGCGCCGTTTTCAAATAAAGTTTCGGCGGCGGCGAAGCCCGGATAGATTTCCACCCCGAGGGCTTCCGCCTTGCGCGCCAAATAACGGCAAACCTCGCCCAGCGAGGCGATGAAGTTGCCATGATTGCTCATCAGCGGCGGCATCAGCAATGTCGGCAGCCGCAGCGCGCCGGAGGCGCCAAGAACATAGAAACGGTCGGAGGTCACCGCGGTTTTGATCGGGGTGTCCTCGCCGCGCCATTCCGGGATGAGCCGGTCGAGCCCGATCGGGTCGATCACCGCGCCAGAGAGGATGTGCGCGCCGACCTCAGAGCCTTTTTCCACGACGACGACGGACTTTTCCGGCGCCAGCTGTTTGAGCCGGATCGCGGCGGCGAGCCCGGCCGGGCCCGCCCCGACGATGACGACGTCAAACTCCATCGCTTCACGCGGCGGAAGGTCCGATGTATTCATGAGTCTAACTTTGCGCTCAACTTATGGGCCTAGTTGAAATCCGGTACGCCGATGGCCGATTGTTCACGAATCTCGCGCGCTGACAATCGGTGCGCGCTGGCAAAGCCACCGCGACGGTCGCTTCTTGAGCCTGTCGCATGATGTCCCGCCCCAAAGCCGCGCGCGAACTGATCGCGTTTTACCTCGATGCCGGGGTCGATGCGCTTCTCGGCGAGGAGCCGGTCAACCGCATGGCCGACGATGTCGCCGCGGCGCGGTCTGGCGCGGGCGCGTCTGCGGCAGCCGAGGACAAAACGGCACGGCGCCTCCGCAGTGAATCGATCGCGAGCTCACAAGCCGCGCCGCAAAGGCCGGCATCAGCCGCCGCTCCAGTCTCGCCCGACGCCGCGGTGATGGCGGCGCGTGAAGCGGCAAAGACCGCAACGACGCTTGAGGAATTGCGTGCGCTCCTTGCCGATTTCGAGGGCTGCGCGCTGCGTGCGACCGCGACGCAGCTTGTTTTCGCCGACGGCAATCCGCAGAGCCGCATCATGTTCGTCGGCGAGGCGCCGGGTTACGACGAAGATATCATCGGCCGGCCGTTTGTCGGCCGTTCCGGCAAATTGCTCGACCGCATGATGGCTGCGATCGGTCTCGACCGCACGTCTTCCTACATCGCCAATGTCGTGCCATGGCGGCCGCCCGGCAACCGCACGCCGACCCCGCAGGAAACCGCGATCTGCCTGCCGTTCATCCGCCGCCAGATCGAGCTCGCCGATCCGGACATTTTGGTCTGTCTCGGCGGACCGGCGATGCAGACGCTGCTTGGCGTCAAGGACGGGATCACGCGTTCGCGCGGGCGCTGGTTTCCCTACGACACCGGGCGGCGCGAAATCCGCGCCTTGGCCACGTTCCATCCGGCTTTTCTGCTGCGCAGCCCGTTGCAGAAGCGCTTTGCCTGGCGCGATTTTCTGGCGCTCAAGAAGACGCTGGCGGGCGGCGCTTAGCGATCTAGCCGAGCGCGAATTTCACCGCGAAAATCAGCGCCAGCACCAGCACCGCGGGCTTGGCGTCGGCGAAGCGGCCGGCGATGAGCTTGATCAGCGCATAGGTGATGAAGCCAAGCCCGATTCCGGTCGCGATCGAATAAGTCAGCGGCATGGTCACCGCCGCGACCACCGCGGGGGCGGTTTCTGTAATGTCGTCCCAATCCATCTCCGCCAATCCACGCGCCATCACGCAAGCGACGTAAAGCAGCGCCGCCGAGGACGCATAGGCCGGCACCGTCCCGGCGAGCGGGGCGAAAAACAGCGCCGCCACAAACAGCAGCGCAACAAAAAGCGCCGTCAGCCCGGTGCGCCCGCCGGCGGCGACGCCCGCGGCGCTTTCGATATAGCTGGTGGTGGTGGAGGTGCCGATCAACGCACCGAACATCGCGGCAAAGCTGTCGGCGACCAGCGCCTGTTTCATCCGCGGCAGATTGCCCTCGGCGTCGACCAGGCCGGCCTGATGCGTGACGCCAATCAATGTACCGGCATTGTCGAACACATCGACGAACAGAAAACTGAAAATGACGATCAGGAACGACGGTTCGTGCAGGCGCGAGAAATCGAGTTGCAGCAAAGTCGGGCTCAGCGACGGCGGCGCCGACACTATCCCGCTGAAAGTCGCCAGCCCCAAGGGAATACCGATTGCGGTGACGGCAAGAATGCCGATCAGCGTGCCGCCGGCGACGCGGCGGTAGTTCAGCGCCGCGATCAGCACGAGACCCAGCAGGCAAAGCACCGCTGTCGGATTGCGCAGATCGCCGAGCGTGACCAGCGTCGCCGGGCTCGCCACCACGATCTTTGCTTCTTCGAGCGCAATGATGCCGAGGAACAGCCCGACGCCGGCCGATATCGCGAGTTTCAGATTCCGCGGGATCGCATTGATGATGTATTCGCGAATGCGGAAGATCGAAATGAAAAAGAAGATCACGCCCGAGCAGAACACCGCGGCGAGCGCCTGTTGCCAGGTATATTTCATCGTCAAAACGACGGTGAAGGCGAAGAACGCATTGAGCCCCATGCCGGGCGCGAGCGCGATCGGATAATTGGCGTATAACGCCATCACCAGCGTCGACACCGCTGCGGCAATACAGGTGGCGACAAACACCGCGCCCTTATCCATTCCGGTATTGCCGAGGATCTGCGGATTGACGAAGACGATGTAGACCATCGTCAGGAACGTGGTCAGCCCGGCGACGAGTTCGGTGCGGGGATTGGTGCCAGCCTTGGCAAGGCCGAATACGCGTTCGAGCAGCGGCGCCAAACTTTTCGGATTGCCAGCGGTTGTCTGCTCCATGGTGCCCCTCGCCCTGGAGCCCATATACTACAGAAGATTTCCGTCAGGCAGACCTGATTGCTCGGCCGATGACGCGCGATGGCGTTCTACTGTCGCGGCTCCGACGCCGCTGCGGCCGCAGCGGGAGCCGGCGCCGCGGCCACGCTGCCGGGCCTGATCACCGCCCACCCTATTCGCAATGCCGCCATGCGTCCCTGCACTGGACGGTCGAAGGTGTGCGGCACTTCCGGCACGAGGTCCGGGAAATAGGCTTTGATGTCTGGCGGCGGCGTCGGCGTGGTGTCGGCGGCGAGCCAGACCACGATGGCGCCTTTGTTACGGATATCGTCCGCCGTCACCCAGGGCGAACGTTCCGGCGCGGCATCGAACAGCACGCTGGGCCGGCTCGGCGCCGCAAGCGCAATTAACGCTGCGGTGTGCGGATCGCCGGTGACAATCGCCAGCGGCTGACCGGTGCGCCGCTCGAAGCTTTCGGCGAAGAAACGACCCATCGCGCGCGCCGGCTGCGATATTTTCAGATCCGTCGCCGCCGCCCAGGGCAACAGGAAGATCAAGAGCGGTACGAAAACCGCCGGCACGAGCAACAATCCGCCCCAGGCGAAGCCGAGCACGCGCTGGTGATAGAGCGCAATGCTGTCGCCCGCGGCAATCACCACGGCAAGCCCAGAAAGCACGACGAGTGGCGCCGCGCCTCCGATCGGTGCCGAACGTCCAACCACGACCGCGATGGCGGTAGCGAGTAATGCCGGGATCACCGCCAGGACGGTGATGAAAGTCCGGGCAAACGCATCCACTGGCTGACGCTGTAGCGGCGGCGCCGGCGTCGCGCGGCTCCGCGGCCAGCCCACTGCAAGCACGACCAGGATGGCGAGCCCGGCATGGGCGAGCGCAAGCGCGATCAGGATCCGCAGCCAAGCGACCGTATTGTCGCCGCCGCTCGCCGCGCGCCGCAATGCGCGCAGAACCGGAACGAAGCCGTCGCCGATTCCCTCCAGCCACAACAGATTCAGAACCAAAAAGAAAGCGAGCCCGACGGCAACAAACCACGGTTCGGTCGATTGCAGCGCGGCGCGCCCGCGCTCGGTCAGCACGGTGAAAGCGACAAGCGTGCCCAGCAGGATTACCGCCGCATCGCTGGTCAGAAGAAGAAGCGCCGCCGCGGTGCCCGCGACATACCAGGAACGCTTGTTTTCCTGCACAAGTGCTTGCCAGTAATGCAAGAGCGTCACCGCCCAGAGCGCCATCGCCAGGATCGCCGGACCGAAGTCGGGCGTTGGCACCGTCAACAGCGCGATGCCGATCATCAAGAGCACGGCGATCGTCGCGTGCGCCGATCCGAGCAGCGCGCGGCCGAGTGTGAACACGCACCAATAGGTGACGACCACGCAGATCTGCGACAACAGGTAAACGCCGAACAGTCCGGCGATGCGAAACGCGATTTCGCCGAGCCAATAAGCGAGCGGCGGGCCGACACCACTGGCAAGCCGGAACTCGTGGCCGATGGCGAGAAGTTGAGCGAGGTCGCCGGGCGGCGCGAAATAGAACAATGCCGGCACTACGAGCCAGATGAAGGCTTGCGTCAGCGCGGCAAACCAGAACAAGAGCTGTGGCCGCGAGCGCAGGAGTTCGACGTAAAGCGGTACAAAAAACATCGCGGAGAATCCGATCGCGCTAAAGCGAAAATGATTTTAGGTCGATGCGGTATTTCGCTTTAGCTTGTTGTTTAAGCATGAACTTTTCCGAAAACCGGTGTCCACTTTTCGGGATCATGCATTAGAGCGGCAATGCGTCGGCGATGACATCGTCGGCGTCGGCGCCCAAATTGCCAAGACCCAGTTCGCCGAGCGCGATTGCCACCGGCGAAAACGACCGGCGATGATGGATCGTCGGACCGAGCCGGTCGAGCGCTTCGAAATGTTCGGGCACGCTGTAGCCCATATGGCGTTCGAAGCCATAGCCCGGATGCGCGGCGCCGAGACAGGCCATCAACCGGTCGCGCGTGACTTTGGCAACAATCGAGGCTGCGGCAATCGAAGCGACCAGACCATCGCCGCCGATAACGGCCTGACAATCGCAGCCGGCCGCGATGCGGTCGCGGCCGTCGACAAAGACGAGCGCCGGCTTCACCGGCAGCGCCGCCACCGCCCGCGCCAGCGCCCATAATGACGCGCGCAGAATGTTGTCGCGGTCGATGCGGGCGGGCGGCGCCAGTGCCACCGCGACCTGAGCGCGCGCGCATATGCGCTCGTAGAGTACGGCGCGGCGTTCCGGCGTGAGCCGTTTGGAATCATCGAGACCGCGCGGAATATTATCGGGGTCGAGAATGACGGCGGCGGCGACCACCGGGCCGGCGAGCGGCCCCCGCCCCGCTTCGTCGCAACCGGCAATCGGCCATACCCCACGCTTGAGCGCTGCGCGTTCGCGCCGGAAGGTCGGCCGGGTAATAATTTCTTCGCCCAGCGGCAGGCGTGGCGCGGCATCTTTGCGCTCGGCGGCCTTATTGGCCACCAGTTTGGCGTTGCTTTGCGCGCGACCGGGTGTTTGCCGGGTTTGGCGATTCATCCCGGCCATGATGAGCATGCGCGGCGGTACCGCGCAATGCGGGATTTGCGCCTGGCCGGCGTTCTTTCGTCGCTAGAACAAATCGAGCTGCTCGGCGGAGGGACGCGGCGGCTTAAAATGTTCGGTGGTGGTTTTCACGCTGGTCAGATTGAAGCCCAGCCGCTCGCAGGCCACTTCGAAGCGCCGCCCGATCATCCAGGCGATCGGTCCGGACCCGGTCATGCGCTTGCCCCACTCCGAATCGTAATCCTTGCCGCCGCGGGTTTCGCGGATGAGATTGATGACGTGGCGATACCGATCGGGAAAATTCTCGATCAACCATTCGCGGAATAAATCCTTCAACTCAAGCGGCAACCGCAGCAGCACGTAGCCGGCATGGCGCACGCCGGTCTCGGCGATCGCTTCCAGGATACGCTCGATCTCGGCATCGTTGATCGCGGGAATAATCGGCGCGACCAGGGCCGAGGCCGGCACGCCGGCTTTGACCAATTCGCGCAAAGCGCCCAGCCGGCGCGACGGCGTCGAGGCGCGCGGCTCCATCACCCGCGCCAGTTTGGGATCGAGCGTGGTGACCGAAATCGCCACCTTGACCAGATCGCGCTTGGTCATGCGGGTAAGAATGTCGAGATCGCGCAGCACCAGCGCCGATTTGGTGACGATGCCGACCGGATGGCCGGCGCGATCGAGAACTTCGAGGATGCGGCGCATGATTTGATAGCGGCGCTCGATCGGCTGATACGGATCGGTGTTGGTGCCGATCGCGATCGTCTTTGGCGAATAATCCGGCGCCGACAATTCACGCTCGAGCAGTTCCGGCGCATTCGGCTTCATGAACAATTTGGATTCGAAATCGAGGCCGGGCGAAAGGCCGAGATAGGCATGCGTCGGCCGCGCGAAGCAATAGCCGCAGCCATGCTCGCAGCCGCGATAGGGATTGATCGAGCGATCGAAGGAGATATCGGGCGAATCGTTGTGAGTGATGATCTTGCGGGTGGCGTCGATCGTCACGGTCGTTTTGAACGGCGGCAATTGCTCGAGGCCCTGCCAACCGTCGTCGAAGGCGACCCGCGCCAATGGCTCGAAGCGCCCTGAAGCGTTCGACGCCGTGCCGCGGCCGCGCCTGCGGTCGCGATCGACGGCGACGCTCGTTTCGCCCGCCGGCGCGGAGGGCAGTGCCGGCGGGCGTTTCAACGCGGATGAACGACTCATCGCTACAGCTCCAGGCAGAATGCTAACAAACGACTTAGAACAAAACAAGAACAATTGTTCGTGATCAGCGAGCCCAATTACCAATGTTGATGCCGCTTACCCGTGTTGATGCCGCGAAACGTCCGCGCGAGCCACCCAAATACTTGACTTAGTCAAGCATCTGCTCGACGCTTGGCGTCATGACGATAACGACAGTGGAAAATGCCGATGCGCAGATCGCCGCGGTGCGACGCTTCAATCGCTATTACACGCGGCAGATCGGCGTGTTGCGGAAGACGTTTCTCGACAGCCCCTACTCGCTCGGCGAAGCACGGGTCCTTTACGAGATCGCGAGCCAGGACTCGCCAACCGCGAGCGAGATCGCGCGGCGCCTCGATCTCGATGCCGGCTATCTCAGCCGCGTGCTGCGCAATTTCGAACGGCGCGGCTTGATCCGCAGGCGCGCTTCACCGAAAGACGGTCGGCAGAGCCATCTGGCGCTCACCCCGAGCGGCAAAAAATCCTTCATGCCGCTCGATGTGCGCTCGCAACGCGCCACCGCAGCGATGCTGGAAAAGCTCAAGCCTACCGGTCAAGCGCGATTGGTCGCGGCGATGGCAACGATCGAGACGCTGCTGGAAAATCAGGAGCCCACGCCGCAGCGAAGTTACATTTTGCGCGCGCCGCGACCCGGCGATTTCGGCTGGATCGTCAAACGCAACGCCGAGCTCTATGCGCAGGATTATGGCTGGGTAGCGCCGTTCGAAGGCGTCTGCGCGCAGATCGTCGCTGATTTCGTCAATAAGTTCGATGAAAGCCGGGAGCACTGCTGGATTGCCGAGAGCGACGGCGAAAATGTCGGCGCGGTGATGCTGGCCAATGACGGGGACGGCGTTGCGCGGGTACGGCTCCTTCTGGTCGAACCGAAAGCGCGCGGGCTTGGCATCGGCGCCCAGCTGATCGACGAACTCGTTCGCTTCGCCCGCGCCGCGGGCTATCGCAAGATCACATTGTGGACGCACAGCGTGCTCACCGCCGCGCGGCACATCTATCAGAAAGCCGGCTTCAAGCTGATGCGCAGCGAAGAACATCAAAGCTGGGGCCAGCCGGTCGTGAGCGAGCACTGGGATTTGGAGTTGTAGCGTGACTCCTTCTCCCCGCTTGCGGGGAGAAGGTCGGGATGAGGGGCGCTGCCGACGCACTGGAACTTGCGGACGACCCCCCTCACCCGGATTGCTGCGCAATCCGACCCCTCCCCGCGCAACGGGGAGAGGTAAAAAAAAGACCACCGCGTCCCAGACTACACCGTCGCGCCCTTGGCCTTCTCGCGCCGCAAATGCTCGTCGAGCCGCGGCATGATCTCGACGAAGTTGCACGGGCCGTGCCGGTAATCGAGCTGATGCACCAAAATTTCGTCCCAGGCGTCCTTGCAGGCGCCGGGCGAGCCGGGCAGGCAGAAAATGTAAGTCGAGCCGGCGACGCCGGCGGTGGCGCGCGACTGGATCGCCGAAGTGCCGATCTTCGGAAAGCTGACCACCAGAAACAGCGCCGAGAACGCGTCCATCTTCTTTTCGAATAGCGGCTCGATCGCTTCCGGCGTGACGTCGCGGCCGGTGAACCCCGTGCCGCCGGTGGTGATGATGACGTCGATCATCGGATCGGCGATCCAGGCCTTGACCCGGGCGCGGATGGCCTCGACGTCGTCGGGCACCAGACTGCGCTCGGAGACAAGGTGTCCGGCCGCCACGATCCGCTGCACCAACAGCGCGCCCGATTTGTCGTCCTTGAGCGAGCGGGAGTCGGAGATCGTCAGCACCGCGAATTTCAGCGGCACGAATTGTTTCGATTCATCGATTCCCGGCATCGATAGTCCATCATGTTTGCGGTCCTGATTAGAGCACCTTTCGCGCCGATTAACAAAGCGTTTCCCGGCATTTATTGCCTAGCGCGCGCGCCGTTCAATTAAGCCGTTTTTTACCTTGCACCGGCATCATCGCGGCCGTCGGTTTGTAGGTCCCGCGTCGCCGACCGCGTCGCCAGAGTCAGAGTTCTGAGTCATGGTTGTGTCGCGTCGCGGGGCGTCCGTCGGGACGCCCCGCGTTAGTTTTGAGACCACGCGCTTTGAGTCCAGCGCGTCCGCGCGCGTCCTCGTCGGCGATTGCGTGGCCGAACTGGAGAAGCTTCCCGCATCTTGCGTCGATCTCGTCTTTGCCGATCCGCCCTATAACCTACAGCTGCAGGGCGACCTCAAGCGGCCGGACGATTCCCGCGTCGATGCCGTCGACGATGCTTGGGACAAATTCGCCAGCTTCGACGCCTACGACGATTTCACCCGTGCCTGGCTCCTTGCCTGCCGCCGCGTGATGAAGCCGAATGCGACGCTGTGGGTGATCGGCTCGTATCACAACATCTTTCGCGTCGGCACGCTCTTGCAGGACCTCGGTTTCTGGATCCTCAACGACATCGTCTGGCGCAAATCCAATCCGATGCCGAATTTCCGCGGCCGCCGCTTCACCAATGCGCATGAGACGCTGATTTGGGCGGAGCGTGAGTCCGCCAATCGCAACTACACGTTCAATTACGAGGCGCTCAAGGCCGGCAACGACGACATTCAGGTGCGCTCGGATTGGTTCATTCCGCTGTGCACCGGCGACGAGCGGCTCAAGGGCCGCGACGGCAAGAAGCTGCATCCGACGCAGAAACCGGAAGCGCTCTTGGCGCGCGTCATCCTTTGCGCCTCGCGCCCGGACGATCTGGTGCTCGATCCGTTTTGCGGCAGCGGCACCACCGGCGCCGTCGCCCACCGCCTGCGCCGCCGTTTCATCGGCATCGAGCGGGACGCCGCCTATGCCGCGGCAGCGCGTAAGCGCATCGATACGGTCACGCCGCTGCCCGAGCCGGCCCTGGCGCCGTTTTTGACCGCGCGCGAAGCGCCGCGCGTGCCGTTCGCCGCACTCGTCGAGCGCGGTCTGGTCTCGCCCGGCGCGAGCCTTGTCGATGCCAAGCGGCGGCATCGTGCCCTGGTTCGCGCCGACGGCGCGCTGACATTCGGCGAAGCGGTCGGGTCGATTCACCGGATCGGCGCCCTGGCGCAGGGCCTCGAAGCCTGCAATGGCTGGACCTATTGGCACGTGGAAACGCCGCAAGGCCTCACTTTGATCGACGTGCTGCGCGCGCAGGTGCGCGCCGAAATGGCTTAGCCCGCTACAGCCCCAATCCATGCGCTACGACTTTACGCATGAGGCTTGGCAGAGCTTCGTCGCCAAGCTGCGCGATCGCGGTCCAGCGCGTGCCGGCCGGCGCTGCCGCCTGGCGCGGAAGCTCGCTTCGGTACACCGTGAGTTCGAGCGAAAAATGGGTGAAGACGTGGCGCACTACGCCAGCCATTTTCCGCCATGCCACGCGATTTTGCGAAGCACCGAACCGCGGCGCTTGCGCGAGCGCTTGGCTGTCGTCAAAGTCCGCCGCCCAGGCGGTGGTCGGCACCTCGGCCATGCCACCCAAAAGCCCGCGCGCCGGGCGGGTGCGTAACAACACGCAATCATCGGCGCGGTGCGCGACAAAAGCGGCGCCGCGGCGCAGCTCAGCGTCACGTTTAGGCGCGCCGCGCGGAAACAGTTCGGCCTCGCCGCGCGCATGCGCGACACAGCTCGCACTCCACGGGCACAGTGCGCAGGCCGGTCTCTTCGGCGTGCAGATCGTGGCGCCGAGATCCATCAGCGCTTGGGCAAAATCGCCGGCGCGCCGGTTGGGCGTTAGCGCGCGCGCGTGTCGCGCAATCTCCGCTTTGCCGGCGGGCAACGGCGTCGCCAGCGCATAGAGCCGCGCGATGACGCGTTCGATATTGCCATCGACCGGGGTGGCGGCTTGGTCGAAGGCGATTGCCGCAATGGCGGCGGCGGTATAAGCGCCGATCCCCGGTAATTCGCGTAACGCGCTCTCGCTCGTGGGGAATTGGGCGCCGTGGCGCTCCACCAGCGCGCGGGCACAGGCATGCAGGTGGCGAGCGCGCGCGTAATAGCCGAGACCGGCCCAGGCGGCGAGGATCTCGTCAAGCGACGCCGTCGCGAGCGCATTGAGATCGGGCCACCGCGCCACAAAGCGGGCGTAGTAGGGCCCGACCGCCTTGACGGTGGTCTGCTGCAGCATGGTTTCGGACAGCCAGACGCGATAAGGGTCGCTGCGCTCGCCGGGCCGCGCGCGCCACGGCAACGCGCGCCGGTGCCGGTCGTACCAGGCGAGGAGGTCGGCAGCCTGGGCCCCGCGACGTTGTCCCCGCTGCTTAATCGGGCTGGAAGCCGGAGACTTCTTTCTGCGTGTCTTTTTTCTGGTCGTCTTGGCTGCTAGCGTGGTCATCGTCCGATCAATGGCCGAGCCTTACGCCAAGGACAAGTGCTCATGAACAAGCCCTCGCGTCCGGTAGGAAAGCCATTGCGTGAGCTTCTCAACAAGCTCGTTGGCGACGCCTTCGCGCGGCAGGGTTTCGCCTCCGCCGAATTGGTCACGCGCTGGGACGATATTGTCGGCCACGAAATCGCGGCCCACAGCGAGCCGATCAAGCTGCAGTGGCCGCGCCGGACCGATGGCGAAGACAGCGAAGCCGGTACGCTGGTGCTGCGCGTCGAAGGCCCCGCCGCGATCGAAATTCAGCACCTCGCCGCGCTGATCTGCGAGCGGGTCAACCGCTTTCTCGGCTGGCGCGCGGTCGGGCGGTTGGCTTTGCGCCAGGCGCCCCTGCGGCGAGGGCAGCCGCAAGCGGCGCGCACGGAGGACCCTGCCGCTGCCACGCCGATCGCCGAAAAGCTTTCCGACATCAAGGACGAGGAATTAAAGGAGGCGCTGGCGCGGCTCGGCGCCGCCGTCAGCCGCGCCGACCGGCGCTAGCGCGATGATTTCAGGTT
>JBKPIZ010000266.1:0-2991 GCA_046730495.1 Pseudomonadota bacterium | reverse complement strand
CGCAATTTTCGTTCTTCCACTTCAAGCGAGGCCTGCCAGAAGAACATGTAGGGACTGATCGTGGTGCCGAAGATCGCGACCAAGGTCAGCATGAATTCGCGATCCCACGCCACGTGCGGGATGAAAGTTGCCGCGAGCACGTCGCGCCATGGAATGCGGATGCTGAAAGCGGCCGCCACATAAGCAAACAGGACCAGCGTCAGCACTTTGAGGTATTTCGAATAAGCGTGATAGGGCAACAGGATTTCGGCGGCGAGACAGCCGACGCCGAACAAGACGACATAGATCAGCATCGGTCCGCCCACGACCAGGCGCAGGGCGTCTCCCATTGCCGCGATATCGGCTGCGATATTGAGCGTATTGGCGATGAGCAACAGCCCGACCATGATATAGAGCGCGGCGGGCGGCATCGCTTTGCCCAGATTCGCCGCGAGCCCCCGGCCGGTCACCGCGCCGATCCGGGCCGTGACCATCTGGATCGCGATCATGAATGGAGCCGTGAGAAACATCGTCCAGCTCAACGCATAGCCGAACTGCGCGCCGCTCTGGGAATAAGTGGCGATGCCGCTCGGATCGTCGTCGGCGGCGCCGGTCACCAGGCCGGGTCCGAACATGCGGAATAATCGGCGCGCTGACGAGATCATCGATCCGGTATAGGTGCTGACACTGGTCATCATGCTCGCCAATTCGATCCGGCACGCAGGCGCGAGATCATTCCGCTTGGTCAATAATGAGCGACCCGCTTTCGTTCCCGCAGCGGATGCGCCGTTACTCTTGAACGGGTGATCCGAAACCGCTAATGACGCCTTAAGGCCCGGCTTTTCCAGCAATCAAGGACATTTGTCTGATGCCGCGAAACAAGATCGCATTGATAGGTTCGGGCCAAATTGGTGGCACGCTGGCGCACCTGATCGGCCTCAAGGAACTCGGCGACGTCGTGTTGTTCGACGTGGCCGAGGGCGTACCGCAAGGCAAGGCGCTCGATCTCGTGCAGTCGTCGCCGGTCGAGGGTTTCGACGCCCGCTTTGTCGGCACCAATTCCTATGAAGCAATCGAAGGCGCCGCAGTGTGCATCGTCACCGCCGGCGTGCCGCGCAAACCCGGCATGAGCCGCGACGATCTGCTCGGCATCAATCTGAAAGTGATGGAGCAAGTCGGCGCCGGCATAAAAAAATATGCCCCCAATGCCTTTGTCATCTGCATCACCAATCCGCTCGACGCCATGGTCTGGGCGCTGCAGAAGTGCTGCGGCCTGCCCAAGAACATGGTCATCGGCATGGCGGGCGTGCTCGATTCGGCGCGCTTTCGCTATTTCCTGGCTGACGAATTCAATGTCTCAGGCGAAGACGTCACTGCATTCGTGCTCGGCGGTCATGGTGACAGCATGGTGCCGCTGGTGCGCTATTCGGCCGTGGCCGGCATACCGCTTCCCGATCTGGTGAAGATGGGCTGGACGACGCAGGCGCGCATCGAGGAGATTGTAGAGCGCACGCGCAATGGCGGCGGCGAAATCGTCAGTCTGTTGCGCACCGGCTCGGCGTTTTATGCGCCCGCCTCTTCGGCAATCGCAATGGCGGAGAGTTATTTGCGCGACAAGAAGCGGGTACTTCCCGCCGCCGCATGGCTCAATGGCGAATACGATCTTAAGGACATCTATGTCGGCGTGCCGGTAGTAATCGGCAGCAAAGGGGTCGAGCGGATCGTCGAGATCGACCTCAACAGCGCCGAGCGCGCGATGTTCGAAAAATCGGCGCAAGCGGTGCAAAGCCTGATCGACGCGTGCAAAAAGATCGCGCCCGATCTAGGGAAATGAATTGGTGTCCCGGACGCGGCGCAGCACGAAGTGATGCGCTGCAGACCCGGGACCGTCGAATGCTAAGGTCCCGGATCAGCGGTGCACCGTTTCACACTGCACCGCATCCGGGATACGCGGGAACAAAATGAACATCCACGAATATCAGGCCAAAGCGATATTGCGGGACTTCGGTGTGCCGGTGCCGCGCGGGGTCGCTGCATTCACCACACAGGATGCGGAGAAGGCCGCCAACGAACTCGGCGGTCCGATCTGGGTGGTCAAGGCGCAAATTCACGCCGGCGGCCGCGGCAAAGCCGGCGGCGTCAAGGTCGTCAAATCGGTCGCCGACGTAAAGCGCGAGGCCGAGCGCATGCTCGGCTCGGTTCTGGTCACGCACCAAACCGGGCCGCATGGCCGCCGGGTGCGCCGCGTCTATATCGAGGAAGGCTCCGCAATCGAGCGCGAATATTATCTTTCGGCGCTGGTCGATCGCTCGACATCGCGGGTGGCATTCGTCGCCTCCACCGAGGGCGGCATGGACATCGAAGAAGTCGCGCACAAGACGCCGGACAAGATCATGAGTTTCTCGGTCGATCCGGCGACCGGCTTCATGCCGCATCATGCACGCTACGTGGCGCATGTGCTCGGCTTTAACCGCGAGCTGACCAAGCAAGCCGAAGCCATGCTGCCGAAGCTGTACCAGGCCTTCCTGGCCAAGGACATGAGTCTTCTTGAAATCAATCCGCTGGTCGTCACCAAAACAGGTCAGCTAATTTGTTTGGACGCCAAGATTGCGTTCGATGACAACGCGCTCTACCGCCACGCCGATGTGATGGCGTTGCGCGACGTCAACGAAGAAGACGAAAAGGAGATCGAGGCGTCGCGCCACGACCTCAACTATGTCGCGCTGGACGGCACGATCGGGTGCATGGTCAATGGCGCTGGGCTTGCCATGGCCACCATGGATATCATCAAGCTCTACGGCGAGACGCCGGCGAATTTTTTGGATGTCGGCGGCAGCGCGACCAAAGAGAAAGTCGCGGCCGCGTTCAAGATCATCACCTCGGATCACAATGTGAAGGGCATCCTGATCAATATTTTCGGCGGCATCATGAAATGCGACGTGATCGCCGAGGGCGTCGTCGCCGCGGTCAAGGAAATCGGGCTGCGCGTGCCTCTGGTGGTTCGCCTTGAAG
>JBKPIZ010000265.1:0-8164 GCA_046730495.1 Pseudomonadota bacterium | reverse complement strand
ACACCGGACCTACCAGCGGGAAAATGCCGGAGGGTTGAATGAGCAGCCAGGCTGAATGGTCGGATAAATGCTTGCGGTTGAGCGCCGCGAGCTCTCCTTCGAAATAGTCGTTCACGATTGTAACCGTCAGGTCGGCTGCGCCCTTTACGACGCGAACGCCAAGCTTGCGCAAGGCGGCTGCGAGCTCTTTTGCGCCTTTCACGTTGATCGCCTGGATGCGCACTCGGCATTTGCGGAGATTTTGCTCCGCGACATCAGGAGCAAGGCCAAGATTCGCCCAATAGGCGGCAGCTACGCCTGCCGAAGAATTCGTCTTGCGGACCAAGTAGCGGCGCTCGATCAGCCGGTTGACGGCCTCTCCGATCTTATCGGGTGGGAATTTTCGTGAAAGCTCGCGAATAATCTGACCAAAGCGCTTGCCGGTGTTTATGGTGATTGCGAGCGCAGCGTAGAGTTGGCCATGAAGAAAGAACTTGCGATGGTCGGAGTAGAGGCAAACGACGTCATTGGGCAACACGTAGACCGAGAAGTTGGGCGCGAACTGGAGAACATCGCTGTCGGCAAATTGCGTAACAACGCCGCCGCGATCAGCCGCTAAACGGCCGGCATCCACACCTTTATTCTTCTGGCCTCGAGTATGAATCACCATCGCAAAGGCAACGTATGTAAATCGTGATCGCGACGCGATCGGTCCCGCATGAGCGGCCGGCAATGCCACAGCGCATTGTTAGCATCCTCGGTGCCGCAAATAAGGCCGGGTCTAGCAAGACCCGGCCCTGTACCCGCGTCAACTAACGATTTGGGTTAGCACCAGCGGCAATAACAACCCCAGGACCTGCAGCAGCCGCCACAGCCGCCACAGCCCCACCAGCCTCTCCAGCCACACCCGCAGCGACCGCACCGGCAGCCGCCGCATCCGCACCTCCCGCAGCCCCAGGCGACTTTTTGGCCGAGCTGAGGTTGTGCGGCATTCTCCTTGTCGAACACATAGAACGTCGACAAGCTGACGTCCGAAATCTCCTCGTCACCGAGGAAGATCTCGTGATTTGGAACGGAGTTTTGCGGCGTAACATCCGCCGCTGGTCCGCCAGTTGATGCGGACGCTCCGCTCGCTAGTGACAGTGACAACCCGGCAGCCCCCAAGACCGGTACCGTCTTACTTCGTCGATTTCGCTTCGAAGTCTGCTTGGCACGCGCCATTTCGGGTTCTCCCATACTTTCTTTCAAGAGAGCTTGCTCAATCGCAGAACGGTACGAGCAAAACATTCTACGCCCGGTAGGGAAGAGCTAGCAAGCGACGGAATTGCGGAATTTTTACGATTTGTCAGTGTGATTTCATTGACCAGCATTGAGCTGGATTCACTGCCGCAAGAATGACCATCGCAACTCGGTTGGTTCCGCGAGTTCCGGAGATAATGTCATTTATCAAAAACGACGCAGAAGCAATTTTGGCGGGCCAACTCTAATTCCACCAAAGTTTCGAATACTGGCTCTGCAGGCCATCTATTTCGCCAAATGCCGTTTGAAAAAACTGAGCGTCAAGGACAGCCCGCGGTCGGCTTCCGGCTTGCTGTAGGTCTTGCCGCCGATCCGCGCGAAGGCGTGGTCGGCGCCTGGATATTTGTGGATGGCAACCAGCGGATTGGGCGATAACCGGCGCTCGAGTAGCTCATTGACTTCAGCCTGCACCCAACGGTCCTTCATGGCCATATGCAGGACGAAGGGGCGGTGCAGGTTTTTGGCTTCGCGGATATTGTGCTCGATGTAAGTGCCGTAATAAGCGACCGCGCAGTCGATATCCGTTCGGCAGCACATCAGGTAACACAACTTGCCGCCGAGGCAGTAGCCGACCGCGCCGACTTGCCGTTGCACGCGGGCAGCTTTGCCAAAAAGTGCCAGGTGTCTTCCATGTCGCGGACAGCGAGGTCGTAGTCGAAATCGTAATAGAGATCGAACGCCTTCTTGACGTGCTCCGGATTGCCGTCGGAGAGATCGACGCCCGGCTCCTGACGCCAAAACAGATCGGGCACGAGACAGATAAAGCCCGCTTGCGCGAATTCGTGCGCGTGATGACGCATCGTGTCGTTGACACCCCAGATTTCCATGATCGCGATGATGGCGCCGGCGGGCACACGATCGGGAATGGCCAGATACGCGCCCATATCGCCGTCGCGCAACTTCACGATGATGTTTTGCGTCTTCATTTCCGTTCTCACAATTTCAACAGCGCCTGGGCATTGCCGGCAAAGATCAGCTTCATGTCATCCTCGGCAAGTCCGAGCGCAGCGACGCCTGCCAGCGTTTCGGCGATCAGCGCCCGGCCTCGCTCGGGATCGAAGGGGGCGTCAGTGGCAAACAAGCAATGTCTTGTGCCAAAGAAGGCATGGCCGCAGCGGGTCGGCGCCACCTCACCGCCGAGCGCGGTGTCGGCATAAAGCATTTTGAAATAGTCGAGTGGAGGCTTCTTCAACCCGCGCGCTTCGGCGGCCGGATTGCGCTCCACCGTGCCATGAAAAATCTGACGAAAACCGAGTTTTATTTTGGCGGGAAAGTACGGGATCATGCCACCCATGTGATGGCTGATGATTTTCAGCTCAGGAAGCTCGTCGAACAGCCTCGAATAGATCACTCGCGCCATGCAGGCCGTGGTCTCGTAAGGCCATCCAAAACTGAACCAGATTTCGTCTTCCGAGACCTTTTCTGAGGCGTAATCGGGAAAATTCGAGCCGCGCATCGGATGGACCCAGACCAGCAGATCGTGCTCGGCCATGCGTCGGAATATTGGCCGAAATTCCGGAGCGCTTAACGGCTTGCCGGCAACATTGGTGAATAATTGCACGCCGCGCGCACCGAGTGATCCGATCGCCCGATCCATTTCCTTGACACTCGCATCGACGTCGTTGAGCGGCAACGCGGCGATGAAGGTGGGGAATGCCTGCGGATATTTTCGGCAAATCTCGGCCAAGCAATCATTGGCGATGCGGGCCAGCTCGGCCGCCACCGCGGGCGGGCCGATCGCCTCCAAGGGCGGATTGGCCAGCGAGAGCACCTGGCGGAGGCCGTCAAAATTTTCCACAAGCCGCAAACGAGCGTCGATATCGACGAGCGTGTCGAGCCGCGGGAATGCGGTTACCGCAACATGATCGGGAATGAGCTTGGCAATACGGTCGAGATAGGGCCGCGGCATGAAATGATTGAAAATGTCGATGATCAAAGCCGGTCCCCTTGCCTGCGTTCGGCATACGAAGAGCAGAATTCCCGGCAATAGTCGAGCAGCGAGGCCGACGATCTCGCTATCACCCGCGCCTTGAGCGAATGCTCGCGGAGACCACGCAAGCCAAATTTGCCTGACGGCGCGGCGTGACCGCACGGCTTCGTTTGACGCTATAAATAAAAAAGCCCGCTCGGCGGTCGCCGAGCGGGGGAAAGCGCTTGCCTCGGCCCGCGCGCTTTCATTTTTCAGAAGCGCGCAGGCATTCGAGAAATATATATCTATCGCGAGTCGTTCCGACCTCGCGAGAGCGAAACTGTCAGTCAGCTTTGCCGGGGCTGAACAAATAGGCGCCGATGAGGAAGCCTGAAACGATACCCACGGGCCCAGGCCACGAAAGACTAATGGCACCGCCAACACCGCCCCAGATGGCGCTGCCGCCGCCGACCGCCGCTAGCTCGTCGTCCGTCAGTTCGCGAAGTGTATTGATTTCCGTCGCGCGATCCATGGCATCCTCTCAGGAAATGCTGCGTACAATCGGGAATCGTATTGAACTTTCTTATGTTGACGAACATTTTGTTGATTGCATCAATGCTCGATTCAAACAAAAAGCCCCCGCCCCGGCCGGCGCCGAGCGGGGGCGAGAGTCGTTCAATCGCTTCGCGATTCACTGCACATGCGACAACGTCCAGCCGATCGTCCACTTCACGGCGCCCTCGACAATCCAGCCCAGGACAACGACGGCGGCAAAGCCGATCGAGGCCCAGGTCGCGAGTTTGGAACGGGAGACCTCCAGCGCCGCGACCGCCGGCCGAATGGCGGCGACGGTCGCGGCATGACGGTCGAGCTTTTCCGAGTGGTCACGCAAAGCGGCCCCATTGGCGGCGTGACGGCGCGTTTGCATCTTGCGGTTCTCATCGATCCGCCTGCGCAATTCTCTCATTCTTTCGATCTCTGCAGGCGACGGGAGAATTCGAACTCGGTTCCGGGTGCGCGCCAAGCGCTCGAGCTCGTAGGTTTCAAGCTGCGCATTCAGGTCGGCCTGATCGTAGAGATAGATCGGCATGGAATTGACGTAACCCTTCGGCCGGGTTGGCAGCGGCAGGCGCGAGAGAATGCGAAAGCCCTCCTCCATCCGCTCCATGACGAACAAAAACGTCCAGCGCTCCGGCACGTCCCGCGCGCGGGAAAGCGGCGCTGGGCCGGCGATCCCGATCGCGCCAAGCATGTTCTCGCGCTCGCCGCGCAGTTCGGCGCGCGCCGCCGCAGCCGCGCGTTCGGTCAGTGTTGCGTCTTGCTTGTTTTGAGACATTTTTTCGCTAACCAAATTTTCTCTTGTTGGTCGCCGCTATCTCACTGGATTCCCGCTGGCGCGGGAATGCGCGGAAGCTCGCGTCACTGACGCTCGATAATTTCAAAGGCGCGCGCGGCAGGGTCCGGTGCAGCGGCTTCACCAAGCTCGGCGGCACGATATAAGCGCGCGCCATGTGGCGCGGGCAGTAGGGAATGCCGCGCGCGACGTCGGCGCCGGCTTCGAAGCAGAAGAAAAAGCGCTTGCCGCCGAGTTCGCCGTAAGGCCAGCGGCAGCATTCGTTGGTGAGTTCGAACAGCGTCTTGCGCCGTTTCGCCGCTGCCGGTTTTGGCGGCCGCGCTTTGCCGGCGCGGCGCCGCGCCGGCGTTTCATCGAGCGTCGGCGCCGAGCGCTTTCGATTCTGCGCGACCAGCCGCAGGCGAAAGACTTTGCCGAGCACCGCCGAACGCGTGATGCCGCCGAGCGTGGCGCCGATCGCACCCGCGGTCCTACCGGCGCTCCACAGGCGCTTGAGCTCGGTAATGCGCGCCTGCGTCCAGAACCTCTTCGCCATCGCCGCACCCCCAATTCCAGCCCACTTCGGTGGGTCGTCACATAATCCGTGACGGCATTCGCCGTCAAGTCACCGTTTTTGAAGCTAGCGGTCCAGCACCGAATCCGTGACAATGGCCGCCAGGGAGACTGGCAATGGCGCGACGAGCAAAAGCCCCCAAGCTGCAGAAGACCGGCCTGTTTCACGCCCGCGAGGCGCGCCGCATGAGCCGCAGCGAGCTGGTGCGGCGCTCCGGCGTTTCGAAACAGCAATTGTCGCGGCTCGAGAACGGACTCATTCGCCTCCGCCTCGATCACTTAAAGCCGTTTGCCAACGCGCTCGGCTATTCGCCTGAGCAAATTCTGCTTTGGGGTCGTTTTCCCGGCACCGGCGACCATCTCGAATCAAGCGACGTGCTGGCGGAGCGCGGCGGGCGCGAGGAACCGGTCGGCCCGGCCAAGGGCCAGGTGCCGGAACTCGACACCCGCGCCGGGCCCGGCGGTGGCGGCGTGCCGGCGCGCGAAGTGCGCAAAGAGGGCCGCCATGCCGACGCTGTTAAGCCCGAAGGATGGGTATTTCCGCCAAGTTTCATCCGCGAGCAACTGCACACTTCGGCCGGCCGGCTTCTGGTGCTCGAGACCAACGGCGACAGCATGGCGCCGACCATCATGTCGGGCGATCGCCTCATCATCGACACCGCACACAAGACGCCGACGCCGGACGGGCTTTATGCGATCCGCGACACCTTCGAGGGCATTGTCATAAAACGCCTGCAACTCATTCGTTCGTCAAAGCCAACGGGGATCAAGATCATCTCCGACAATCCGAATCATGCGACCGAAGAGGTCCCGCTCAGCGAGCTGGAGATTGTCGGCAAGGTGCTGTGCTGCCTGAAAATGGTTTAGCCCGGCCGGCCCCGACGTCTCCGCTCCTTTCACGCGACGTTCCGGCGTTTTAACGCGCTTATTGCCGAATCGCGGCATGCGACAATCGTCCCCTTTTCGTCCTCATTTTTGTTACAGACAATTGACGCTTGTCTCATTTTCGGTAACAGATGCGCGTAACCGATCATGAAAATGGGACGAGAATGCCGCAGCGGCCTGCTTGCGAAATTCGCACCTTCTCCCCGCGTGCGGGGAGAAGGTCGGGATGAGGGGGCGCTACCGCACCCGGATTGCCTTGCAATCCGACCTCTCCCCGCGCAGCGGGGTGAGGAAAGGGCGTGCCTACCGGCGCGATCGATACGGCGGTCGCAGCGATCCAGTCTGCCTTCAGCGCAGCCGCCGAGATCGATGCATTCAAACTTCGGGTCGAACGCTGGCTGTGCCTCGGCCCACAGCATCCGGCCGTGCGCGCCCGGTTTCGCGCGCGTGCCGCGGCGCTGTGGCAGTGGCAACTCGACGCCGCGATCGGTGACGTCGAGCGCTGGTGGCGCGAGGAGCGCAAGACTTTCGCGCTCGCCAGCGCGCTCGGCTATGGTTCGCGACTGCCGACCGAGACCTTGCGCGAGCTGCGGGTGATTTTGCGCCTGATACGAAGGAAACATATGGCGGCGGAATTCGAGGCGATCGCTGCGGCGGTGTGCGAACAGGAAATCGCGCTGGCGGCGGAGTGACGAATGTGCCGGCAAAGTCCGCTCGTCCCCGCAAGATCGGGGACCCAGAACCTGGGTTCCCGCTTACGCGGGAATGAGTGGATCAAAGTGGGATGACCGAAACAAGTCCGGCCATGACTATTGCGGCTTCACCACGCGAATATTCAGCTCGCGCAGCTGCTTCGGCGAGACTTCCGACGGCGCGCCCATCATCAGATCTTCGGCGCGCTGATTCATCGGGAACGGCACCACTTCGCGCAAATTCTCCTCGCCGCAGAGCAGCATGACGATGCGGTCGATGCCGGGCGCGATGCCGCCGTGCGGCGGGGCGCCGAGCGAGAGTGCGTGCAACATGCCGCCGAAGCGCTCCTCGAGCGACGATTCCTCGTAGCCGGCGATGGCAAACGCCTTTTTCATCACCTCGGGACGGTGATTGCGGATCGCGCCGGAGGACAATTCCACGCCGTTGCAGACCACGTCGTATTGGATCGCCTTGAGCGAAAAAATTTTGTCGCGGTCGGCCGAATCGAGCGCCAAAAATTGATCGACCGGCAGGTTCGGCATCGAGAATGGATTATGCGAGAAGTCGATCCGCTTCTCCTCCTCGTTCCACTCGTACATCGGAAAATCGACGATCCAGCAGAAGTCGAAGCGGTCCTTCTGGATCAGCCCAAGCTCGTCGCCGACCTTGTTGCGCGCGGGACCTGCAAATTTGATGAAGCTTGCCGGATCGCCGGCGACGAAAAACACCGCGTCACCGTCTTTCAACGACAGCTTCGCGCGCAGCGCTTCGGTCTTCTCGGCGCCGAGATTGTTGGCGATCGGCCCGCGGCCGACCACCGCGCCACCGTCAAGCGCCCAAAAAATATAACCAAGGCCCGGCTGGCCCTCGCCCTGCGCCCAGGAATTCATCCGGTCGCAGAAGGCGCGCGAGCCGCCGCTCGGCGCCGGAATGGCCCAGACCGCGCCCTTCGGATTGGTCTCGAGGATGCGGGCGAAGATCTTGAACCCCGAGCCGCGGAAAATGTCGGATACGTCGGCCATCTCGATCGGATTGCGCAAGTCCGGCTTGTCGGAGCCGTATTTGGCGATCGCTTCGCCGTAGGGAATGCGCGGGAATTTCTGCGTCACCGGCTTGCCGTCGGCGAATTCCTCGAATACGCCGCGCAGCATCGGCTCGACCGCGGCAAAAACATCGTCTTGGGTGACGAAGCTCATTTCGATGTCGACCTGATAGAACTCGCCGGGCGAGCGGTCGGCGCGCGCATCCTCGTCGCGAAAGCACGGCGCGATCTGAAAGTAGCGGTCGAAGCCCGCCACCATGATGAGCTGCTTGAACTGCTGCGGCGCCTGTGGCAGCGCGTAGAACTTGCCGGGATGCAGCCGCGACGGCACCAGATAATCACGCGCGCCTTCCGGCGACGAGGCGGTCAGGATCGGCGTCTGGAATTCGAAAAAGCCCTGCGCCTTCATGCGGCGACGAATGGAATCGATGACTTCGCCGCGTTTCATAAT
>JBKPIZ010000264.1:0-6028 GCA_046730495.1 Pseudomonadota bacterium | reverse complement strand
AGGCCAAGGATCTGGTCGAAGGCGCGCCGAAAAACGTCAAGGAAGGCGTCAACAAGGACGATGCTGCCAAGATCAAAGCGCAGCTCGAAAAAGTCGGCGCCAAGGTTGAGCTTAAGTAAGCGATGCTTACTTATGGGAAAGCCCCGGGCGAGCGGAGCAAGAGCCGGGGATCCCACCAAGTGCAAAATACACCGGCCGGTCATCCCCGGCCGGAGAGTGCGGCAAAGCATTGAGGCGATACGGCTCTAATGAGCCGCATTGTCCGGAGAAGGGCGGAATTAAACAAGGCGAGTGACGCCTGTCCCGACGGTCGCGATGGATTGCGGCCCTCTGGAGAGTCGTCTTGATCGCCTCGCTGCCTCGGAACAAAGCGCGCGGATGGCCCAAGGCATCCGGCGCGTGCGGCCGGGGCGATGGTTCGGGACTTGCGGTGGTGCGGCCGCAGGTCGCGGGCCCGATGGTTCGATTGAGCGAGAGGACATGATGGCGCAGACGTTCACGGGTCGGAAGCGCGTAAGAAAGTTTTTCGGAAAAATCGAGGAAGTCGCGGAGATGCCGAACCTCATTGAGGTTCAAAAGGCGTCCTACGACCAATTCCTGCTGGTGCAGGAGCCGCAAGGCGGCCGGCCTAACGAAGGGCTGCAAGCCGTCTTCAAGTCGGTATTCCCGATTTCCGACTTCTCCAACACATCGATGCTCGAATTCGTCAAATACGAATTCGAGGCGCCGAAATACGATGTCGACGAGTGCCGACAGCGCGGCATGACCTACGCCGCGCCGCTCAAGGTCACGCTGCGCCTCATCGTGTTCGATACCGATGAGGAAACCGGCGCCAAGTCGGTCAAGGACATCAAAGAGCAGGATGTCTACATGGGCGACATCCCGCTCATGACCAATAACGGCACCTTCATCGTCAACGGCACCGAGCGCGTCATCGTTTCGCAGATGCATCGCTCGCCCGGCGTGTTCTTCGACCACGACAAGGGCAAGACCCATTCGTCGGGCAAGCTTTTGTTTGCCGCCCGCATCATCCCGTATCGCGGCTCCTGGCTCGACATCGAGTTTGACGCCAAGGACATCGTCTATGCCCGTGTCGACCGGCGGCGGAAGATTCCCGTCACCTCGCTGCTTTATGCGCTCGGCATGACCGGCGAGGAGATTCTGAACACCTTCTACAAGCAGGTGGCCTACAAGCGCGCCAAAGACGGCTGGCGCGTGCCGTTCGATGCCAACCGTCTGCGCGGCTACAAGGCGATCAACGATCTCGTCGATGCCGATACCGGCAAAGTGGTGCTGGAAGCCGGCAAGAAGCTGACGGTCCGCCAGGCCCGCCAACTCGCCGAAAAAGGATTGAAGGCACTTCGTCTCTCTGATGACGAGCTGATCGGTCATTACATCGCCGAGGATCTCGTCAATCCGAAGACCGGTGAGGTTTACGCCGAGGCCGGCGAGGAAATCACCGAGAAATCCCTGAAGGCGCTGATCGAGCTCGGCTACAAGGAGCTGCCGCTTCTCAACATCGACCACGTCAATGTCGGTGCCTATATCCGCAACACGCTCGCGATCGACAAGAACATGACGCGCGAGGACGCGCTGTTCGACGTTTACCGCGTGATGCGCCCGGGCGAGCCGCCGACGATCGAGACGGCGCAGGCGATGTTCCAGTCACTGTTCTTCGATTCCGAGCGCTACGACCTCTCCGCGGTCGGCCGCGTCAAGATGAACATGCGGCTTGATCTGACGGCCGAAGACACCGTGCGCGTCCTGCGCAAGGAGGACATCCTCGCGGTGATCCGCACGCTGGTCGATCTGCGCGACGGCAAGGGCGACATTGACGACATCGACCATCTCGGCAACCGCCGCGTCCGCTCGGTCGGCGAACTGATGGAGAATCAGTACCGCATCGGACTGTTGCGGATGGAGCGCGCCATCAAGGAGCGCATGTCGTCGGTCGATATCGACACGGTGACGCCGCAGGACCTGATCAACGCCAAGCCCGCGGCCGCCGCGGTGCGTGAGTTCTTCGGCTCCTCGCAGCTGTCGCAGTTCATGGATCAGACCAACCCGCTGTCGGAGATCACCCACAAACGCCGACTTTCGGCGCTCGGGCCGGGCGGGCTCACGCGCGAGCGCGCCGGCTTCGAAGTGCGCGACGTGCATCCGACCCATTACGGCCGCATCTGTCCGATCGAGACGCCGGAAGGGCCGAATATCGGTCTGATCAATTCGCTCGCGACCTATGCGCGGGTGAACAAATACGGCTTCGTCGAAACGCCATATCGCAAGGTCAAGGACGGCCGCGTCACCGACGAGGTCGTCTATCTGTCGGCGATGGAGGAGGGGCGCTACACCGTGGCGCAGGCCAACTCCGCGATCGACGCGCGCGGCCGCTTCACCGACGACCTCGTGGTGGTGCGGCATGCCGGCAACGTGCAGCTCATTCCGCCGGACAAGGTCGATTTCATGGATGTGTCGCCGAAGCAGCTGGTTTCGGTTGCCGCGGCGCTCATCCCGTTCCTGGAAAACGACGACGCCAACCGCGCGCTGATGGGCTCCAACATGCAGCGCCAGGCGGTGCCGCTGGTTCGCGCCGAAGCGCCGTTCGTCGGCACCGGCATGGAAGGCATCGTGGCGCGCGATTCCGGCGCGGCGATCGCCGCTCGCCGCACCGGCGTGGTCGATCAGGTCGACGCCACCCGTATCGTCATTCGCGCCACCGACGAGCCGGATCCGACTAAGCCCGGCGTCGACATCTACCGGCTGCAGAAATTCCAGCGCTCGAACCAGAACACCTGCATCAACCAGCGGCCGCTGGTGAAAGTGGGCGATCAGGTCAAGCGTGGCGACATTATCGCCGACGGCCCGTCGACCGATCTCGGCGAGCTTGCGCTCGGCCGCAACGCGCTGGTCGCGTTCATGCCGTGGAATGGTTACAACTTCGAGGATTCGATCCTTCTCTCCGAGCGCATCGTCAAAGACGACGTCTTCACCTCGATTCATATCGAGGAATTCGAGGTAATGGCGCGCGACACCAAGCTCGGGCCGGAGGAAATCACCCGCGATATTCCAAACGTCTCGGAAGAAACGCTCAAGAACCTCGACGAAGCGGGCATCGTCTATATCGGCGCCGAGGTGCGCGCCGGCGACATCCTGGTCGGCAAGATCACGCCCAAGGGCGAAAGCCCGATGACGCCGGAGGAGAAACTCCTGCGCGCGATCTTCGGCGAAAAAGCCTCCGATGTGCGCGACACTTCGCTTCGCGTGCCGCCGGGCGTGCAGGGCACGGTCGTCGAAGTGCGCGTGTTCAACCGCCACGGCGTCGAAAAGGACGAGCGTGCCCTCGCCATCGAGCGTGAAGAGATTGAGCGGCTCGCCAAGGACCGCGACGACGAGCAGGCGATCCTCGATCGCAACGTCTACGGCCGCCTCGCCGAGCTCCTCGAGGGACGGCAAGGAATTGCCGGGCCGAAAGGCTTCAAGAAGGACACCAAGGTCACGCGCGCAGTGCTCGAAGAGTATCCGCGCTCGCAGTGGTGGCTGTTCGCTTCACCGAACGACAAGGTGATGGCGGAGATCGAAGCCATCCGCAAGCAATACGACGAATCGAAGAAGCGGCTGGAACAGCGCTTCCTCGACAAGGTCGAAAAATTGCAGCGCGGCGACGAACTGCCGCCAGGCGTCATGAAGATGGTGAAAGTCTTCGTCGCCGTGAAGCGCAAGATCCAGCCCGGCGACAAGATGGCCGGCCGCCACGGCAACAAAGGCGTGGTGTCGAAGATCGTGCCGAGCGAGGACATGCCGTTCCTCGCCGACGGCACGCCGGTCGACATCGTGCTCAATCCGCTCGGCGTGCCGAGCCGCATGAATGTCGGCCAGATTCTCGAAACCCATTTGGGCTGGGCCTGCGCTGGCTTGGGATTGAAGATTGGTCACGCGGTCGATCTTCACAACGGCAAGAAGGATTCCAAGCCGCTCAAGGAACTGCTTAAGAAGGTCTATGGCGATGACGAGACCATCAAGTCGCTCGACGAAAAAGGGCTGATGGAGCTCGGCAGCAATCTTCGTCACGGCGTGGCGATCGCGACGCCGGTATTCGACGGCGCCAAGGAAGCCGATATCGAGCATATGCTCGATCTCGCCGGGCTCGATCATTCGGGCCAGGTGACGCTGTTTGACGGGCGCACCGGGGATAATTTCGATCGCAAGGTCACGGTCGGCTACATCTACATGATGAAGCTGCACCACCTCGTCGACGATAAGATCCACGCGCGTTCGATCGGTCCGTACAGCCTCGTGACCCAGCAGCCGCTGGGCGGCAAGGCGCAATTCGGCGGCCAGCGTTTCGGCGAAATGGAAGTGTGGGCGCTCGAAGCCTACGGCGCGGCCTATACGCTGCAGGAAATGCTGACGGTGAAGTCCGACGACGTCGCCGGTCGCACCAAGGTCTACGAGTCGATCGTGCGCGGCGACGACGCGTTCGAGTCCGGCATTCCGGAATCGTTCAACGTGTTGGTGAAGGAAATGCGCTCGCTCGGCCTCAATGTCGACTTGCACAATTCCAAACAGCAGCGCGGCGGCGGCGAGGTTGCCGAGGCGGCGGAGTAGCAGATAACGGACGATAGATGACGGAGGACGGACGACATAGAGCGACGGCGCAGATTTGATCTGACGTCCGTCGTCTGTCGTCGGTCATCCGGAAACTCCAAACGGAGAGCACGATGAACCAAGAGATTATGAATCTTTTCAGCCCGCAAGTGCCGGCTCAGGTCTTCGACCAGATTCGGATTTCGATCGCGAGCCCGGAGAAGATTCAGTCCTGGTCTTACGGCGAGATCAAAAAGCCCGAGACGATCAACTATCGCACCTTCAAGCCCGAGCGCGACGGTCTGTTCTGTGCGCGCATCTTCGGGCCGATCAAGGATTACGAGTGCTTGTGCGGCAAGTACAAGCGAATGAAGTACAAGGGCATCATCTGCGAAAAATGCTCGGTCGAGGTGACGCTGTCGCGGGTGCGCCGTGAGCGCATGGGCCACATTGAGCTCGCCGCGCCGGTCGCGCATATCTGGTTCTTGAAGTCGCTGCCGAGCCGGATCGGCCTCCTGCTCGACATGACGCTCAAGGATCTCGAGCGCATCCTTTATTTTGAGTACTATGTCGTGCTCGAGCCGGGCCTCACCCCGCTGAAGGATCGCCAACTCCTGTCCGAGGAGGAATACCTCAAGGCGCAGGATCAATTCGGCGCCGACAGCTTCACGGCGATGATCGGCGCGGAAGCGATCCGCGAAATGCTTAAAGCGCTTGATCTGGAGAAGATGGCGGCGGACCTGCGCAAGGAAATCGCCGAATCGACTTCCGAGCTGAAGCCGAAGAAGCTCGCCAAGCGGCTCAAGCTGATCGAGGCCTTCACCCAGTCCCACAACAAGCCGGAATGGATGATCCTCACCCATGTGCCGGTGATTCCGCCCGACCTGCGGCCCTTGGTGCCGCTCGACGGCGGCCGCTTCGCCACGTCCGACCTCAACGATCTTTATCGCCGCGTCATCAACCGCAACAACCGCTTGAAGCGGCTGATCGAGTTGCGCGCGCCCGATATCATCATTCGCAACGAGAAGCGAATGCTGCAGGAGGCGGTGGACGCGCTGTTCGACAACGGCCGCCGCGGCCGCGTCATCACCGGCGCCAACAAGCGGCCGCTCAAGTCGCTCGCCGACATGCTCAAAGGCAAGCAGGGCCGGTTCCGGCAGAATCTGCTTGGCAAGCGCGTCGACTATTCAGGCCGTTCGGTGATCGTGGTCGGCCCCGAGCTCAAGCTGCATCAGTGCGGGCTGCCGAAGAAGATGGCGCTCGAACTGTTCAAGCCGTTCATCTATTCGCGGCTCGACGCCAAGGGCCTGTCGACCACCGTCAAGCAGGCCAAGAAGCTTGTCGAAAAGGAGAAGCCCGAGGTTTGGGATATTCTCGACGAGGTCATCCGCGAGCATCCGGTGCTGCTCAACCGCGCGCCGACGCTGCATCGCCTCGGCATCCA
>JBKPIZ010000263.1:0-6266 GCA_046730495.1 Pseudomonadota bacterium | reverse complement strand
GCTCCAGCGAACCGACCAGGGCCAGCGCCAAACCTCCCAGGCGTGGGTGTCGTCGCGGATCGAGAAGAAAATGATCTGCGCCTTGCCGATGATATTTTCCGCCGGCACATAGCCGACCTGGCTCAGCACGCGGCTGTCGGTCGAATTATCGCGGTTATCGCCCATCATGAAAAAATCGCCCGGCGGGACCGTATAGACCGGAGTGTTGTCGTAGAAACCGTTATCGGTCAGGTCCCATGTGTTGTAGCTGACGCCGTTCGGCAAAGTCTCGCGATATTGCTTGACCCGCTGTACGACACCGTCCTCATCCGTCACCATGTCTTCGACGCGCTGCCGCGGGACCGGAACGCCATTGATGTTCAGCACGCCGTCAATCATTTGGATGCGGTCGCCAGGCAGACCGATGACGCGTTTGATGTAATCGACCGAATCATCTTTCGGCAGCCGGAAGACGACGACGTCGCCACGTTGCGGCTGCGAGCCGAAGATGCGACCGGAAAAGATGGGCGGCGAAAATGGGAAGGAATAATGCGTGTAGCCGTACGAGTATTTGGACACGAACAAATAATCGCCCACCAGGAGGGTCGGAATCATCGAACCGGAGGGAATGTTGAACGGCTGAAACAGAAACGTGCGGATGACCAGCGCGATGATCAGGGCGTGAAACACCACGCGTACTGTCTCGGCAAAGCCACCTTCTTTCCGTTTGGTTCCGGTTTGCACGCTCATTGGCCTATCATCTTGGATGGAAGCGCCCGCGGCGGTCTTGTAACGTCTGACACGGCGACAAGCAATTACGCGCGGGATTTGGTCGCGGCGCTGGAAAAGCCCATTTTGCGTAGTGTTCCCATGTGTTTATGATCCCGCCCTGCCCTACATGACAAATTTTTCATCGCAGCGATGCGCGGTGCTTTACGGCGCGCCAGCATCGCCGGCCGGCACTGCCGAGATGACGACAAAAGCGTGGGCCATGGGCCCTTCGTCGGTAATTGTCACATCGATACGCGGCTCGTAACCCGCGGGCGTAATCGCCTGCAAGCGCCGCTGGGCGCCCCCCGTCAACTGCATGGTCGGGCGGCCGCCCGGCAAATTGACGACGCCCATATCGCGCCACCATACGCCGCCGCGCAGTCCCGTTCCCAAGGCTTTGGCACAAGCCTCCTTGGCGGCAAACCGCTTGGCATAGGTCTCCACCCGATTGCGGCGTTTATCGGCGCGGGCTCGTTCGATGGGGGTAAAGATACGATCGAGGAAACGATCCCCATGCCGGTCGATGACCTTGGCGATCCGGCGCGCGTCGGTGATGTCGGAGCCGATACCGAGGATCATGCAATCCCGCTTCGCGAACCTGCGGCCGGGCGGGCCCTGCCCCGATCCATGGCCGCGCGCATCGAACGCACCGCGGCCGGCAGCCCGGCAAAGATCGCCTCGCCGATCAGGAAATGTCCGATATTAAGCTCAACCACTTGTGGAAGCGCCGCGATCTTTTCGGCAGTCGAAAAATCGAGGCCATGTCCGGCATGCACTTCCAGTCCTGCGCTGCTGGCGAGCGCGGCACCGCGAACGATACGATCGAACTCGGCCGCCGCCGGCTGCTCGGCCGCAACCGCATCACACCAGCTCCCGGTATGAATCTCGATGACCGGCGCACCGATCCTGACCGCAGCCTCGATCTGCGCCGGCTCGGCCGCGATGAACAGCGAAACTCGAATACCGGCATCGGCCAATTCTCCAACCACACCGCGCAGGGCATCCTTTTGTCCGGCAGCGTCGAGACCTCCTTCGGTCGTTCGCTCCTGGCGGCGTTCGGGCACAATGCAGGCGGCATGCGGTTTGAGCTGGCGCGCGATGCGCACCATTTCGGCCGTTGCCGCCATTTCAAGGTTCAGCGGCTTAGTGATCCGCTCCTTGAGTAGCGCGACGTCCGCATCCAGGATGTGACGGCGATCTTCGCGCAAATGCGCGGTGATGCCCTCGGCACCGGCGGCGATCGCCGCTTCGGCAGCTTTGACGGGATCGGGATGGCGGCCGCCACGCGCGTTGCGCACGGTGGCGACGTGATCGATGTTCACGCCGAGCCGGATCGGGAGCACAGGCATATCAGTTCAGAGGTGCCATTTCGGAATTGCTGACCTTAGCCATTCACCCGCTCGGCGGCGGCGACGACTTTTTTCGCCCGCAATTGGGAAATGATCGAGGTGAGGTGTTTGAGGTTATAGACTTCAAGGTCGATCGTCAGTTCGGTGAAATCGGGCGATTGCCTGGTCATGCGGATATTGTCGATATTGCCGTCGTGTTCGGCGATCACCTGCGCGATTTGCGCCAGCGTCCCCGGCTCGTTGACCGAATGCACCGCAAGCTGCGCCGGAAACCGCTGCGGCACCTTATCGTCGACGTCCCACCGCACATCGAGCCAGCGCTCCGGCTGGTCTTCGAATTGTTTGAGCGCCTCCGACTGGATCGGATAAATGGTAATGCCCTCACCGGGAGTGAGGATGCCGACGATGCGGTCGCCCGGCACCGCACCGCCTTTCGGAGCGAAGCGCACCGGCAGATCGGTATTGATGCCACGGATGGGAATTGCGCCGCCTTCAATTTCCGGCGGCAGCTTGAACTTCACCGCCCTGCCGAGTTTCAGGCCAAACCAGCCGCTTTCGGACTTCGGTGCGACCGGAGCAACGCGCTCGTCCTTGTAGTCGGGGTACATGGCGCGGACCACGTCGGATGCCTTCATCTCGCCGCGGCCGACGGCCGACATCACGTCATCGATCGATGCGCGGGCGAGGCGCGGCAAAGCGCCTTCCAGCTTTTCGTCTGAATATTCGATCTTGGCGCGCTGGCAAAGCCGCTCGACGATACGCCGCCCGAGCCCGGAATACTGATGGCGCACCGCCACGCGGGTGGCGCGGCGAATGGCGTCGCGCGCCTTGCCGGTGGCGACGATCGACTCCCAGGCGGCGGGCGGCGCGGTCTGCGCTTTTGAGGTCAGAATCTGGACTTCGTCGCCGTTTTGCAGGGGTGAACTGAGCGGCCCGATCTTGCCGTTGATCTTGGCGCCTACCGCCATATTGCCGACGTCGGTATGCACCGCATAGGCAAAATCGATCGGCGTGGCGCCGCGCGGCAGCGCGATCAGCTTTCCCTTCGGCGTGAAACAAAACACCTGGTCGTGGAACAGTTCGAGCTTGGTGTGTTCGAGAAATTCTTCCGGATTTGAGCCTTCGGCCAGCATTTCGATGGTGTGGCGCAGCCAGGCATAGGCGCTCGACTCCCGCGACAGCATTTCGGTTGGCGAGCCGAGTTCATCCTTATAGAGCGCGTGAGCGGCAATGCCGTATTCGGCAATCTGGTGCATCTCTCGCGTGCGGATCTGTAGTTCGACGCGCTGCTTGCCCGGACCAATCACGGTGGAGTGGATCGAACGGTAATCGTTCTGCTTCGGCGTCGATATGTAGTCCTTGAATCGTCCCGGCACGACCGGCCAGGTCGTGTGGACGATGCCCAGCGCCTGATAACATTCGGCAACGCTGCCGACGACTACGCGGAAGCCTAAAATGTCAGACAGCTGCTCGAAGCCGACAGCCTTGCGCTCCATCTTTCGCCAAATGGAATAGACCCGCTTGCGACGGCCGGAAACTTCGGCGGCGATGCCGCGGTCGGCGAGTTTTTTTGTCAGCTGCTGTTCGATCTCGCTGGTCCAGGCACGCGACCGCGCCGCGAGAGCATCGAGCCGTTCGCTTAAAACCCTGTAGGCCTCGGGGTTGAGCTCGCGGAAGGCCAGATCCTCCAGCTCTTCGCGCATCTGCTGCATTCCCATCCGGCCGGCGAGCGGGGCGTAGATTTCGAGCGTCTCGTCGGCGATACGGCGGCGGGCGGCGGGCGGCTGATGGGCGAGCGTGCGCATATTGTGCAGCCGATCAGCGAGCTTGATCAGCAGCACCCGTACATCATCGGCCACAGCCAGGAGAAGCTTGCGGAGGTTTTCCGCCTGCTTGGCTTCCTTCGAGACAAGTTCGAGCCGTTTCAGTTTGGTCAGGCCTTCGACCAGCAATCCGATCTCGTGGCCGAATATGCGATCGATTTCAGCGCGGGTGGCGTCGGTGTCTTCGATCGTGTCGTGAAGGAGCGCCGCCGCGATGGTGGCGTCATCAAGCTTCAGGTCGGTGAGGATCGCCGCCACTTCGAGCGGGTGGGAAATATACGGGTCGCCGGAGGCCCGCTTCTGTTCGCCATGGGCGCGCATGGCATAGACGTAAGCGCGGTTGAGGAGCTCCTCGTTCGCGTTCGGATTGTAGTGTTTGACCCGATCGATGAGTTCATACTGCCGCATCAGCCGCTTGCGCGGCTTTGCTCGCACCGGCTCGACCTCGAGCGGCGCCAGATCGGGGCTGCGGGTCACCGGCGCCCGGACCCGGGGCTGGTTCTGCATCCGCGGCAGATCGATCGGCAAGCGCGGCATTCGCGATACCTCAGGCAGCGCTTTGGCACCCCTTCGGCAGCATCAAGTCCACCCAAGGAGCGCTCAAAGTGCCCATAAAGATATCATGGCGCGGGCTTAGCACCACAAGGCGAGATGCCGTTTGCGGCAACGGCCGACCCCGCCAGCATGAGCGGCGAGCAAAGACTGATTTTCGTTAAATAATCGTCAGACCACGAGTGCTGCAGGCAGGAGGCTTATTCTTCCTCCTCCTCGCCGGCATCCGGCTCGGGCTGGCTTTCCGGAGGGGTCAGGCCTTCGAGGCCCTTGAGCAACTCCTCTTCGGACATGCGATCCGTGGTCACGTCGGTATCGTCGGCGTCGACCCCGGTGCCAGGCGCGCCGATGAGAGGAACCGCCTCCGGCTCGGGCTCATCGACTTCCACGTATTTCTGCAATGAGTGGACCAGCTCTTCCCGCAAATCCTCGGGCGAAATGGCTTTCTCCGCGATCTCGCGCAGCGCCACCACGGGGTTTTTGTCATTGTCACGCTCGACGGCAATCTGCGCACCGGACGACACCATCCGGGCGCGGTGGCTTGCCAGCAAAACGAGATCGAAACGGTTTTCGACCTTGTCGATGCAATCTTCGACGGTGACGCGGGCCATCTGATATTAGCTCCTGGTTCGCTTGCCGAAGCCCCGGGAAATGGCTCCCAACAAAGCTCTCGTACCCATAAATATAAGAATAATGTGGGCACTAGCTATCGCGCCCGGCCCCGGCGCGCAAGGGCCAGGGCGCGAAAAGCCGCCTTCCAGCCGGGGCTGCAAGCACAGCACACGGCCGCGGCGATGCGCAAAGCAAGGCGCCAGTGGGGGGTTTAGGGGCCTCTTTTTACGAACCAGTTCCGGTTTATATTTTCGTTTGGCGACTTTTAACTTGGCGTCTGCGGCCGCCTCTGTTACCGGAATTTTTGGGAACCGGCCCCGGGGTTCCGAATCGTAGTCATGGAAACGCCGCGACGGCGTGCCACAGCGTCTCGGGCGTGGATTTTGCTCGGCGAGGACGACAGTATTTCGCTCGTGAAATGTTTCCGGTGGTGGGAAGCTAGGTCAAAACTCATTATTTAAGCGCCGGCAGGCGAACCCATTGCGATCGAGCCGGTTTGATCACGACAGCGTAAACGAGACCGATCATGTCAGCACAAATCGAAAAAATTGCATTGTTTATTGACGGCGCCAATCTCTACGCGACGGCGAAGTCGCTTGGCTTTGACATCGATTACAAGCGCCTGCTGCGGGAATTTCAGTCGCGCGGTTATCTGGTGCGCGCGTTCTATTACACTGCGGTTATCGAGGATCAGGAATATTCTTCGATCCGCCCGTTGATCGATTGGCTCGACTACAACGGCTACACCGTCGTTACCAAAGCGACCAAGGAATTCGTCGATCAGACCGGACGGCGCAAGGTCAAAGGCAATATGGATATCGAGCTTGCCGTCGATGCGATGGAGCTCGCGCCATTTATCGATCAGATGGTGCTGTTTTCCGGCGACGGCGATTTCCGCTCGCTGGTGGAAGCAGTGCAGCGGCGTGGCGTTCGCGTCGTGGTCGTTTCCACGATTTCCACGCAGCCGCCGATGGTGGCCGACGAACTCCGCCGCCAGGCCGATCAGTTCGTCGATATCATCGAGCTGCAATCCAAGATTGGCCGCGATCCGACCGATCGGCCGCTGCGCGAGCCACGCGACCAGCGCGAACCGCGCGAGCCGCGGCACACCCCGCAATTTCTACAGCGCAGCCCGACCTCCCAGCGCGTCGAAGTCGAAGACGAATTCGAAGACGAATAA
>JBKPIZ010000262.1:0-10145 GCA_046730495.1 Pseudomonadota bacterium | reverse complement strand
GCGGTCACCTGCGGCGAAACGATCGCGGCATTGAATGCGGCATTGAGCTTTTTCACGATCGCGGCGGGCGTGCCATGCGGGACAAACACGCCGTTCCAGTCGTAGCCTTCGAAGCCCGCCAGCGTGTCCGACATCGGCGGGATGTCCGGCAAGCTCGCAAGCCGGCCCTTGCCGGTATGCGCGACGGCTTTGACCTTGCCGCCCTTGATCAAGCCGAACGCCGACGAGCCATTGGCGAAGAAAAATTTCACCTGCCCGGCCATCACATCGGTCAGCGCCAGCCCGCCGCCGCGATAGGGCACGTGATTGATCGTGATTCCGGTGCGCTGCCGGAACAGTTCGAGCAAAAGATGCTGCAGCGTGCCGTTGCCGGACGAAGCCATGTCAATGGCGCCGGGTGTGGCTTTGGCGAGCGCGATGACGTCTGAAACCGTATTCGCCGGCACTGAAGGCGTGATGACGAGAATGTTCGGCACCAGCGCCACCAGAAACACCGGATCGAAATCCTTGCGATAGTCGAACGGCAGATTGGCATAGAGCGAGCCGTTGACTGAAAAGGCGGTGGCCTCGTGCAGGATCGTGTAGCCGTCCGGCACCGCCTTCGCGACCGCCTCTTCGCCGATCGTGCCGCCTGCGCCGCCACGATTTTCGATGGCGAATTGCTGGCCGAGATCCTCGCTCAGCCGGGCATAGACGATGCGCGCGGTGGTGTCGGCGCCACCCGCCGGTGGATAGGGCACCATGACGCGCACCGGGCGCGCCGGCCAACCGGCTTGCGCGTGCGCGGCGCTGGCAGCGAGCGTCATAAGAAATTCACGGCGTAGCATGCGCTTCATCCCTCCCTGCCGGGGAGCGGTGAGAGAGATTCCGAGCCAGTTCCTTGCCGCCATGCGTCTCTCCCCGACTGCTCTTTAAACTATCACCGTTGGTGATGGGAACAATGACAAGCGGAAGGCAGTAATCGGGTGGTTTCGACATTATGAAATAACGACATTGCGTTCATGATGTTTTTGGAGCGCGTCATGTCGACTCGTAATCTTGCGGCTGTCTTCCCGCCATTTAGCGCGCGACTTTCGTTCCGATCGCTGGGCGCGAGCGGCGTCGGATCCATTCGCGCCGCGTTTCGCGCAATCGCCGCTTGGGACAGCCGCCGTCGGGAGCACAAAAAGCTTCTCGAGTATCTGGCAAGTGACCATCGCGCCGCGGCGGATATTGGATATCCGCACCGGCTGCCGTGAGGCGAAGCTCGTCATTGCGAGCCAACGGGTCCGGCCCGAAGTCGCCGGCCCGATGACAAGCTCCGCGAAGCAATCCAGAAGACATTAGAAGAACTGGATTGCTTCGTCGCTATTGCTCCTCGCAATGACGACTAAAACAGCGTTGGCTGATCGTTCGATTTTTTGATCTTGCCCGGTTTCGGCGGTTGCGGCGGCGCCGCTTGTTCGGCCTGCGCCGACAGCGGTGCGATCAGCACCTCGGAATCGTTCGCCACGCGATTGACGGCCGGCGAAATCGGATGGGCCTCAAGCAGCGCCTCGTCCGCCGGCTTGATCAGCGTCGCCGCCTCCTCGGCCGGCACGGCATCGCAATCGAGCCAGCGATCGAAATCCGCCGGCGCGATGAATGCCGGCGTCCGCGGATGAATGGCCGACAAAGCGCGATTGGCGTCGGTCGTGACGATAGCCGCGGTGTCGAGCTCTTCGCCATTGGGGCCGGTCCAGGTCTCCCACAAGCCGGCGAAAGCGAGCGGCAGTGGCGGCGCGCCGCCCTCGCCGCGCTTGGCGCGCACAAAATAGGGCTGCTTCGGTCCACTCGTCGTGCCCGTTTGCCATTCATAGAAGCCGTCGGTCGGGATCAAACAACGCCGCCGCCGCATGGCGTTGCGGAACGCCGGTTTGTCGAGCACGGATTCGCCGCGGGCATTGATGAGAAGCGGGAACGTCTTCGGCTCCTCGACCCAGGACGGCAACAGGCCCCAGCGCATCAGCGCGAACGATCGCTTGCCGTCGACAAGCCGCACAATGGGGATCGGCTGGGTCGGCGCGATATTGTAGCGCGCCGGAAAATTCGGCTGTTCGCCATAGCGGAACAGCGCCCGGATCGCCTCCGGCGTGGAGAAAATGACGTAACGTCCGCACATGATCGCGCGCGCGCCCTTGTTTGGCTGAGCCAAGAATTCCCTTGCCTGCCGCCCTGATATAAGACGGACCGGGCAAGACTTTAATGAGCAGCAGTGACAACGCGCGGACTTATCCAACGCGGCCGTATCTGGCGGTGAGCGCGGCAGTATTCCGCGATGGCCGGGTGCTGATTGTGCGCCGCGGCCGCCCGCCGGCGCACGGCCTTTACACGCTGCCGGGCGGCGGCGTCGAACTCGGCGAGACCCTGGAACAGGCGGTGATCCGTGAAGTGCGCGAGGAAACCGGGCTTGCGATCGCGCCGCTTGGACTGGTTGGCTTCCGCGAGGCGATCGCGCGCGACGCCGCCGCACGTGTCGAACGCCATTTCGTCATTCTTCCCTTTGCGGCGCACTGGGTCGGCGGCGAGATTGCGCTTAGCGGGGAACTCGCCGAAGCGCATTGGCTGAAACCCGACGAGCTTGGCGGCCTGAAAACGACCGAGGGACTTGCCGAAATCGTTGCCGCCGCCGCCGAACGCATCGCGCTCGCGCACGCATCGGCAAGATGATGAGCCCTGCCTGAGGCTTGCCGTGCGCTTCGTCTGTACTATGTTGCCGCCTATGCCTCTATTTCGCATCGCCCCAGCCGTTACGCTCACGCTGTGCCTCGCCATTGCGCCAGCGCAGGCGCAATTCTGGGGCAATAATGGTTGGGGCAATAATGGTTGGGGCAACAACCGTTGGGGCAACAGCTGGGGCGGCGGCTGGGGCTCGCCATACCGGCAGGCCCCGCGGCCGTCGGCGCCGTCCACGCCTAAGCTCCCGGGGCAAGCCTCGGCTCCACCCGGCCCGGCCGTGGAAGACATGCCGGCACCCTATGACCGCGACCTGCAACGGTTGTCGGAAATTCTCGGCGCACTGCATTTCCTGCGCGGCATGTGCAACAGCAACGAAGGCCAGAAATGGCGCACCGAGGCGCAAGCGCTGATCGATGCTGAAGCGCCGAGCGGAAGCCGCCGCGAGCAAATGGTCGCGAGTTTCAATCGCGGCTATCGCGGCTTTCAGCAGACTTACCGTAACTGCACGCCCGCTGCCGATATCGTCATCAGCCGCTATCTGGAAGAGGGCGCCAAGATCGCCCGCGACATCACCGCCCGCTACGCGAATTAGGCAAGATGAAACAGGCTAGATCACCCGCTCGTCCCCGCGCAAGCGGGGACCCAGTAATAAAGCTGCGAGATTGCTGCTGGATTCCCGCTTACGCGGGAATGAGCGGAAAATCCACCCATTAACCCTGCCCCAAGGTTCGGCCACAACGGCCGCTCATGGCCTGCTAACGTGATCTTGTTAGGTCCGAGGGGAAGGCCAGAAGCCGACGCGACGGGGATGACGACAGCAACGCCGAATATCGCGCCTCGCGGCGCCTTGGCCGATAGCGATCAGAAACGCCTGGCGCTCGGCTATCTTCAGGACGCTTGGGGTGAGGCCGTTCTCGACGGTATCGAGGGCGATTGCCTGGCTCAGACCGCGCTGTTTCTTGCTTTCGCCGAACTGATCGCGACCTACGGCGAGGAGCCCACCGCCCGTTATGCCGACAATCTTGGCCAGCGCATCCGCAACGGTGAATTTTCCGTCAAGCTCTCGCGCCAGTAACGTCCCTAGAATCTAAAGGCAGATTTGTCGCTTGCCGATCGTGTCATTGCCGGGCTTGACCCGGCAATCCGTGCGACGGGTTCGCTCGTTCGGCCTCACCACTTTGGCAACCGCACGTCAGCATGGATCACCGACGCCGTTCTGCGAACGGCTATGCCCGGTGGCGACGAAGTGTGGGGGCGTAGTGGACCGGCCGCTTGCGATCTCCTCGTCGCGCGCATAGTCATAGCCCATGAAAACCGCCCTCCTCCCCGACCGCGGGGTGATCAAAGTGATTGGCGACGACGCCCGCAAATTCCTGCACGGGCTGGTCACCGCCGATATGCTTGGCGTGGCGCCGGGCACGGCGCGGTTCTGCGCGCTGCTCACGCCGCAAGGAAAGATCGTCGCCGATTTCTTCGTGACCGAAGCGCCGCAATCCGAAGGCGGCGGTTTCTTTCTTGATAGTCCGCGCGCTTTGGCGGTCGCGCTGGTCGAGAAACTCAACCTATACAAGCTACGCGCCAAAGTCCTGATTGAGGATCTCACTGAAATTCTCGGCGTGCTCGCGGTCTGGGATGGCGCCGGCACAACAAAGCAAGCCACGACCAAGCAAGGCTTGAGCTACGCCGATCCGCGCCTGCCTGCGCTCGGATTGCGCGTGATGGTCCCGCCGCATCGCGCCGCCGTAGCGGCGGGCGAGCTCGGCGCCGAACTTGTGAGCGCGGAGGATTATGAGGCGTACCGCATCGCGCTTGCCGTGCCGCGCGGCGGGCTTGATTTTGCTTATGGCGACGCTTTTCCGCATGAAGCCGACATGGATCAGCTCGGCGGCGTCGATTTCGCCAAAGGCTGCTTTATCGGCCAGGAAGTGGTGTCCCGCATCGAGCATCGCGGCATCGCGCGTACCCGCGCGGTGGCGCTCCGCTACGACGGCGCCACGCCGGAAACTGGCGCCACGATCACCGCCGGCGAGCGCCAGGTCGGCACCATGGGCTCGGCCGCGCGCGGGCGCGGCATCGCGCTTATTCGCCTCGATCGGGTGGCGGAGGCCGAACCTTCCGCGCTTGCGGCGGGCGGCATTCCCATTCGTCTCATCAAGCCGGACTGGGCGCGCTTTTCGTTCCCCGGCGAGATCAAGGCCGCCCAATGAACGATCAAGCTCTCGACAATCTCTTGCGCTGTCCGTGGCCCAAGCAGGACCCGCTCTATATCGCCTATCACGATGAGGAATGGGGCGTGCCCGAATATGACGATCGCGCGCTTTACGAAAAGCTCATGCTCGATGGTTTCCAGGCCGGCTTGTCCTGGATCACGATCCTGCGCAAACGCGAGAATTTCCGCCGCGCCTTCGACGGCTTCGATCCGGCAAAGATCGCGCGCTACCGAAGCGCCAAGATCGAACGGCTGATGGGCGATGCCGGCATCATTCGCAACCGCGCCAAGATCGAAGGCGCAGTGCTCTCGGCACGCGCCTGGCTCGAGGTGATGGAGAAGGGGCCGGGCTTTTCCAAACTGTTGTGGGACTTCATGGACGGCCGTCCCAAGGTCAATCGCTTTCGCAGCGTCCGTCAGGTGCCGGCCGAAACCGCGATCTCGCGCGCAATATCCAAGGAACTGGCGCAACGCGGTTTCAAGTTTTGCGGGCCGACCATCGTCTATGCCTTCATGCAGGCGGTCGGCATGGTCAACGATCATCTCATCAGCTGCTATCGCCATCGGGGGGTACAAAACTTGGCGGTGCAGAAGCTTGGCGGCTAGGGTGTCACCGCCTTCGCCGCGAAGCCGTGCCGGCCTTCATGGCACAGCGCATGGCGCCGTCACGCCGACGGGCAAGCGCGGCCTGCGTGCCGTTGGCGCCCAGCGCGCCTGGCAGCGCATGCTCTCGGGGCGGCGATTGGACTTGCTCGATCCCTCCCCGCTCGACATCGAAATCGAAGACATCGCTCATGGGCTCGCCCGCGTCGCGCGCTGGAATGGCCAGACCAGCGGCGCACATATCTACTCGGTGGCGCAGCATTGCCTGTTCGTCGAAGCACTGGCGCGGGCGCGCTCGCCGCGGCTCGACAACCGCTGCCGACTCGCGATCCTTCTCCATGACGCGCCCGAATATGTCATTGGTGACATGATCTCGCCGTTCAAGGCGGTGATCGGCGACGCCTACAAAGCCATCGAGCGGCGGCTCTTAACGGCCATCCACCTGCGCTTCGGGCTTCCCGCCACCACGCCGCCGCCGATCGAAGCGCTGATCAAGGCTGCCGACCGGCAAGCGGCGTTTCTCGAAGCGACTCGGCTTGCCGGCTTCGACGCCGCCGAAGCCCGGCGGTTCTTCGGCCGGCCGCCGAAATTCTCCGCCGCGATGGAACGCGATTACCTCAAGCCCTGGCCTGCCGAGACCGCGCAGGCACGGTATCTCGAGCGGTTCAACCGGCTCATTCGGCAATAGTCGTCGCTGCGGCTCCCGCTCGCGACAATTGCGAATCCTCTATGAATAGGGCACTCCAATCCCTATATAAAAGGCGACGATTTTCCGACGATGATTCACGTTTGCTCACTGGCCCGGCTTGAAGAAACGGTCGAACAGACCGGCGCGCGGCATGTTGTGTCGCTGATTGGTGACGAAGCGCGCGTGGCGCGGCCATCCTGCATCGTGCCGAAAAATCACCTCTGGCTTCGCTTGCACGACATTTCCACCCCGCTCGATGGCTATATCGTACCCGCGCAGGAACACGTCACCGATCTCCTTAATTTTGTGCGCCAATGGGATCGCCGGGCGCCGCTGGTCGTGCACTGCTACATGGGCATCAGCCGTTCGACGGCGAGCGCCTATGCGACCGTGTGCGCGCTCAATCCCCGGCGCGACGAAGCCAGCATCGCGCAGGCGCTGCGCCGCGCGTCGCCGACCGCGACGCCGAATGCGCGCATCGTTTCGCTTGCGGATCGGCTGCTCGGCCGCGACGGCCGCATGATCGCGGCCATTGAAGAAATCGGACGCGGCGATTTGACCGCCGAAGCGACACCGTTCCGGCTCGATTTGGAGTGAAAAATTTTTTGGCTATTGCGGCAGCGACGGCCGCAGCGCCGGCCGCACCGTGGCAACCGGAGTCTCCGTAGTCGTCGACTGCTCAAGGCTGCTGCTCATCAGGTGGCTGCGCGGATTACGCTGATAGAAATCGCAATAGGCGAAGCTCAAGCCGGAAAGCGAGCCGCGGAAACTGCGGTAATCGATCTTCTCGACCCGAAAGCACGGCGTGAACGGCAGGCCCGCCAGATGTGCGCACATCGACCCGCCGTCGTTCCGGATAGTGCCGGCCGGGAGCGCCGCAAAGCGGGTCTGACCCTGGCCGCGAATTTTGATGGTGCCGACCACGGAGCCGTCGGAATAGATCCGGCCCATTCCGGACGTACCTTCGAAACAGGTGTAGGCGAATAGCTTGCCGACAACGAAAGCGCGCGCCTGCTCCGCGCCGAGCTCCTCGGCAATGCCCTGCCCCAAACCCAATAGGCCAGCCGTCAAAACCGACGCACAAACAAGCGACCAGCGCACCGACATCGACCACTCCACCCCGACAGGTAGGACGATGTTAACAACATTTCTTAACCGTCCCCTTACCATAGCAGAGCCCCACATCATGGCCGAAATGAGCAAACAAGCCCGATCGTTTACCTGATTTTTACCACGATGCGGCCGCGCACCTTGCCCTCGACGATACGGCGGCCCGCGGCAATAACGTCATCAAGCCCGATTTCGTTCGCCATCGCCGCGATCTTTTCGCGGTCGAGGTCGGCCTCGAGCCGGCGCCAGGCGGCTTCCCGGAGCGGCAGCGGACACATGACGGAATCGATGCCAATGAGCGAAACCCCGCGCAGGATGAATGGCGCGACGGTGGTCGGCAGATCCATGCCGCCGGCAAGCCCGCAGGCCGCGACCGCGCCGCCATAGCGGGTCATCGACAGCACATTGGCAAGCGTGGTTGAGCCGACTGCGTCGATACCACCCGCCCAGCGCTCTTTGCCGAGCGGCCGCGGCGGCCCGGTCAGCTCGCTCCGGTTGATGATTTCGCTGGCGCCTAGTCCTTTGAGATAAGCCCCTTCTTCCGGGCGTCCGGTCGAAGCGGCAACGGTGTAGCCGCGCTTGGCGAGAAGCGCGACCGCGACCGAACCGACGCCGCCGGCGGCACCGGTCACAATCACCGGCCCACGCGACGGCTCGATGCCGGCGCGCTCCAGCGCCATCACCGCGAGCATCGCGGTATAGCCGGCGGTACCGATCGCCATGGCATCGCGCGCGCTGATGCCGGCCGGACGCCGGACGAGCCAATCGCCTTTGACGCGCGCCTTCTCGGCATAGGCCCCGAGATGGGTTTCGCCGAGCCCCCAGCCGTTGAGGATGACCGGGTCGCCCGGTTTCCATTTCGGATGGGTGGAGGATTCCACGGTGCCGGCGAAATCGACCCCGGCAATCATCGGAAAGCGGCGCACCACCGGCGCCTTGCCGGTGATCGCAAGACCGTCCTTGTAATTGACCGTCGACCATTCGACGCGGACGGTGACGTCGCCGTCCATCAGATCTTTTTCGTCAAAATCGGTGAGCCGCACCGTCTGGCCGGTCTCGGCTTTGTCGATGACGATCGCTTTGAAGGCCGCCATGCGATGACCCGTCATGCCCGGCGATCTGCCGGGCATCCAAGTTTTAATCAGTTGTGAGTTTGCAAGACGGAGATGGCCGGGACAATGGGGTCCCGGCCATGACGCTACTAGGCCGGCACCGCGGCGACGCGCGTAACCGGCTTCTCCTCGATCGGCATATTGATCAGCGCCGAGAGCACGCCAAACAGGATCGCCAGCCACCACACCATATTGTATGAGCCGGTGCGGTCGAACACGAGGCCGCCGAGCCAGACGCCGAGGAAGCCGCCGACCTGGTGGCTGAAAAAGGCGAAGCCGGCGAGTGTCGCCAGCCAGCGCGTGCCGAACATCAAAGCGATGATGCCGTTAGTCGGCGGCACGGTAGAGAGCCACATCAGGCCCATGGAGGCGCCGAACATGAGACAAGTGACCGGCGTGACCGGAAAAGAAATAAATACCAGGATCGCCGCGGCGCGGATGAAGTAGATGAACGACAACAGATAGCGCTTCGGCATGCGGTCGCCGAGCCAGCCCGCTGTGACCGAGCCGATGATGTTGAACAATCCGATGGTGGCGATGGTCCAGCCGCCGACCTGCGCCGACAATCCGCGGTCGACCAAGTACGACGGCAGATGCACGGTGATGAATTGCAGCTGAAAGCCGCAGGTGAAGAAGCCGAGCACGAGCAGCACATAGGAGCGGTGCGCAAATGCTTCGCTCAAAGCCTGTCGCAGCGACTGCGTTTCTCCGGCAGGCCCGGCGTCGGGCGGCGTCGCCAGCGCGAGCGACAGCGGCAGCACAGCGAGCATGCTGACGGCGAAGATCACGAGCGTCTGTTGCCAGCCGAACGTGTCCATCAACGCCACCGCGACCGGCGAATAAAGAAATTGTCCGAACGAGCCCGCGGCGGTGCCGAAACCAAAAGCGCGCGAGCGCCATTGCAGCGGCACGATCTTGCCGAGCGCGGCGAGCACCACTGGAAAAGAGCAGCCGGCAAGGCCGAAGCCGATCAGCACGCCGGCCGAGAGATCGAGCATGGGCGCGCTGGTCGCATGTGCCATCAGCACGAGGCCGAGCGCGTACAGTAACGCGCCGCCGCACAGGACCTTCACGCTGCCGAAGCGGTCGGCGACGATGCCGCCGAGCGGTTGGCCGACGCCCCATAACAGGTTCTGCAAGGCGAGCGCGAAGGCGAACACGTCACGGCCCCAGTGATTGGCGCTGGAGAGCGGGGTCAGGAAAAAGCCGAGCGTCGAGCGCGGGCCGAAAGCGATGAGCGCGATCAGGCTGCCGAAGCCGATCACCAGTGCCGGCGTGCGCCAGCTGGCTATGGTCTTGGATGCGTCGCTCATGTCGCCCCGGCGAAACCTAAGATTAGGAAAGCTGCAATTCGAAAGCCGCGCAGCATAGAGGCTCAATTTGGATGTCCAAAATGAAAACTGCCAGATGCCGGTTCGTCCCGTGCATGGCTGTTCCGCCTATGCTGCGGAGCGTCGCCGCCAAGCCGGCACCGCGCGGTTTGCCATAATTGGCGGCAGTGACTATGGATTTCGCGGCAAAGAACGCGAAAGCGGAAAATGGCAATGCCCGCTGATCCCACTCTTCCAGCATCGCTCATGCGCGCCGATGCTTTTCTCTCGCCGCTTGAAATCGAGGCGGCGATCACGCGTGCGCTCGAAGAAGATCTCGGCCGCGCCGGCGACATCACCTCGATCGCGACCATCCCTGAAGATCTCGACGGCCGCGCCGAAGTCGTGGTGCGCGA